>JBDSIV010000087.1:0-17012 GCA_039917755.1 Knoellia sp.
CCTGCTGTCAGCCCCTGACCCGGTCCGATCCTCGCCACCGTGCACACCCACGCGTCGTGGTCGTTGATCCCCAGTCGGGTGGCGAGTTCGACGAACCGACGAGGAGATCGTCCGCCGGACCCCGCCAAACCCAGCAGCTCGTGCGCATCGCGCTCCACTCGGGACAGGGGCCGGGACCGAAGCAGGGCGAGCCCCACCGCCTCGGGGGCGCGGTCGCGTGCGGCGTCGAGCATGAGGAGGTCGGCCCCGGGACGCGGTTCGAGGGTCAGGAGGGCGACCGTGACGCCAGCACTGCTCACGGGCGCCACGATCGGATGGTCCCGGGCAGTGGAGACGGGTCCTTCGCTGTCGGTCCTCGCCTCGGCGATGACGTCCCCGTTGGGTGCGGTGAGGGTCGCGTCAGCATGGACCTCGGCGGCCAGGATGACCAGCAGCTGGCCGACTTCCGCTCCGTCCGCGAGCCCTGCGGACAGTGCATGCGAGACCCGGTCGGCGAGTTGCAGGCGACGGACCGACTCGTTGACCAGGAGTCCGTTGATCGACTGCGTCACCTCGACGAAGCGCACGACCTTGCGCAGCTCGATCAGGGGAAGGTGCAGCCGCTCGGCCTCCTGGACCATCTCCGCGGGCACCACCGGTAGCCGGACCCCGGTCTCGATGGCGATGCCGGCGACCCCCCGCGAGGCCAGTTCCTGGACGTAGTTGACCCGCTGCTGGCGCGTCGCGGTAGCCAGGCTGACCCCGCCCACGAACAACAGCTCCCCACCGCGCAGGAGCGCGGCGATGTCGAGCACCTCACTGGTGTGCACCCATGTCACCAAGCGCCCCAGCCGGGACCGACCGGCCAGCACGACGGGCTCGGCAGCCAGCACGGTGGCGTCCTTGAGGATCTCGCGAAGCGGCATCGGCATGACGTTTTGTCCATTCGCAGGAGGTTCTGACTGTCGAAATGTATCTTGTGGAGCGAGTGTGCGGAAGGTCACGCTGAGCGGTATTACTCACCCACGAATGGAGATGCAGATGAGCTCCGCGGATCAGTCCCACACCCTCTATGACGTCGAGCAGGTCCTCCAACCCATCCCGGAGGAGGCTCGCAGTCGCAGCGTCTCCGGCCAGTTCTGGATCTGGTGTGGGGCCAACATCGCCCCAATCAACTGGGTGCTCGGTGCACTGGGAATCGCTCTGGGCCTCGGCCTGCGCGACACCATCATCGTTCTGGTCCTCGGCAACCTCATCGGCATGGCGCTCTTCGGCCTGTTCGTCCTGATGGGTCAGCGCACGGGCGTCACCGGCATGGTTCTCTCACGTGCGGCCTTCGGCCGTCGTGGTGCTTACCTGCCTGCCACCATCCAGGCCGCCCTGGCAGTTGGGTGGTGCGCGGTGAACACGTGGATCATCCTCGATCTCGTCATGGCCCTGTTCGGGAAGATCGGAATCGTCGACCCCGCGGGCAACAACTACGCCTGGAAGATTGGGGTCGCCGCGTTCATCATGGCGATCCAGGTCGCCATCTCGTGGGCTGGCTACCGAACCATCGCCGCCTTCGAGCGCTGGACGGTGCCACCGACCATCGTCGTGCTCGTCGCCATGTCCATCGCCGCGTGGTTCTTCCTCGACATCGACTGGGGATACGCAGGCCCTGCTGGTGCCATCCTCACGGGCAGCGACCGTCTGATCGTGATGTCCGGTGTGATGACGGCCATTGGGATCGGCTGGGGCATCACCTGGTTCACGTATGCCGCCGACTACTCACGCTTCGTCAGTCGCACCATGTCGCGACGCAAGCTCTACTTCGCCAGTGTCCTCGGCCAGTTCATCCCGGTGGTCTGGCTCGGTGTCCTTGGCGCCACCCTTGCGACCAAGAACGGCACGGTTGACCCCGGAGCACTCGTCGTCGACAACTTCGGCGTCCTGGCCATCCCTGTCCTCCTGCTCGTCGTCCATGGGCCCATTGCGACCAACATCCTCAACATCTACACGTTCTCGGTGGCAGCCCAGGCGTTGGACATCAAGATCAACCGCCGGACCCTGAGCCTCATCGTCGGCGTCTTCTCGATGATCGCGGTGATCTTCTTCATCTTCCAGGCAGACCTCGGCACCGTCCTCGACACCTGGTTGATCGGCATCGTCGCCTGGATCGCGGCGTGGGGCGGCATCATGCTCGTGCACTACTACAAGTTCGCCCGAGGCAACATCGACGCCGACGTCCTCTTCGAGCCGGTGGGCTCCAAAAAGCTGCCCGACATCAACTGGGCGACGATGTTCTCCTTCGCGGTCGGAGTGTTCTTCACGTGGATGTTCCTCTACGGACTCACCCCGGCGCTGCAGGGCTACGCAGCCCGGGCCATGGGCGGACTCGACTTGTCCTGGCTCGCAGGTGGGCTCACGTCCGCTGCGACCTACGCCCTGGTCGGTGGCAGGGTCCACCGGCGCTACTCGCCCCCTGCGGGCGAAGGGTCCGACAGGACTGCCGCACCGGACGCCGCACGGGGCGCCGCACCGACGCCGCACGGGAAGCGCTCCAACGTCCCAGCAGCCCTTCGGGTTGAGCAGTGAGCGCAGTGTTGGGCGACGAGCCAGTGTTCGAGTGGCCCGACGGCATACGAGCCGCTGCGTCGTTCACCTTCGACGTCGATGCGGAGTCGTGCGTCTTGGCGCACGACCCGAAGGCGGCCAAGCGGATGTCGCTGATGTCGCACCAGTCCTACGGCCCCCTCGTCGGGGTGCCCAAGATCCTGAGGATCCTGGCGCAACAGGACATCCGCGCGACGTTCTTCGTCCCGGGTTTCACTGCCGAGAGCTATCCGGACGTCGTGCGAGAAATCGTCGACGGTGGTCACGAGATCGGTCACCACGGCTACCTGCACGAGCAGATGCAGGGGATCGACCGTGAGACGGAGGCACGTTATCTGGATCGTGGTCTGGAGGCGCTGCACCGCGTCGCCGGGGTCGTCCCGGCGGGGTACCGGGCTCCCTGGTGGGAGCTGAACTGGCAGACGCCGGGACTGCTCGCAGAGCGTGGCTTCACGTATGACTCGAGCCTGCTGGACGGGGACGCGCCCTACCGGTTCGCCGTTGAGCCCGGGTCACCCGAATCGCTCATCGAGATCCCGGTTGACTGGGCGCTGGACGACTGGGAGCAGTACGCGTTCTATCCCGACTGGACAGGGAGCGGAGTCATCGAGAGCCCGACCAAGGCACGGGACATGTGGCAGCTCGAGGCGGACGCCCAACACGCGCAAGGGGGGTGCTGGGTGCTGACCAACCACCCGTTAATCTCCGGGCGCCCCTCGCGGGCGCATGCCCTCGAGCAGCTCATCGAAGGCGTGAAAGCGCTCGACGGGATGTGGGTGACCACGCTCGAGGAGATCGCTCTGCACGCGGCTCGGGTGAGCACGCAGGTGCGCACCCACGCCCGCTACGAGGTGCCTGCCTTCCCCGACGCGCCCATCCTGCGCGACGGTGTCCCCGTCGGTGGCGCTCGTCAGGTGCGTGAGACCACCCCGGCGGGCTGACACCTCGCAGCGGTTCGTCGCGGCCTCCCGGCCGGACATGACGCGGCACTCGCGCACCGGAACTCCGGGCGCGGGTGCCGCGCCATGCAGCGGGCATGCGCCCAGGGCGGCCTGCCCGGCCAGGGGACCGGTCGGTGGAAGGGGTTGCGGGGCGCCCTACACCGGGGCCGTGCCGCCGAGCCGAGCCGAGACCTCCACGGCCGTGTCAGCCACGCTGCGGGCGAGGACGTCCAGCATCGCGGGAGGCACGCGAAAGCGCGGAGCCGAGAGCAGCACCGCCGCCACGACGACTCCGCGGTGGTCGCGGACGGGGGCTGCGACACCGACCTCTTCGACGGACGTGCGGCCGTCGTTGACAGCAAAACCCTGCTCGGTGACACGTTCGAGCTCGGGCAGGAAGCTCTCGAGCGTGTGCTCGTCGAAGGTGCCGACGAGGACTCGGCGCTCGAACAGTCGGGTCACCTCACTCACGGACAGGGCAGCGAGGAAGACCTTGACCGACGAGCTCTCGTAGGTGTCGTAGCGGGTGCCGACAGCAGCGGTGTGCTTGACCTGCTTGGGGCTCTGCACCTGCTCCACGACGACCGACTCGTGACCGTTCCACACCATGAGCGCCGTGGTCTCGCCGGTGCGCTCGGTCAGCTGCTGCAGCGAGCCCAGGGCCACGCGACGCACGTCGAGGTCGGCCAGCAACGGGCCGGCGAGGGCGATCAACCCCAGTCCCAGTCGGAACCGTCCGCTGCCCTCGTCGCGCTCGACGTAGCCGGCCCGCTCGAGGGTCGCGAGGATGCGCGACACCGTGCTCTTGTGCTGGTGCACCTTGCGCGCGATCTCGGTCACGCCAAGGATCGGTTCGTCGATCGAGAAGGCCTCGAGAACGTGCAGCCCGTTGAGCAGCACGGACGCAGAGGCTCGCGAGGTGTCCTTGAGCTCACTGTCCTGCTTGGCCACTGTGGGTCCTTTCGGGCGTGGTCGTGGGTTTGGGGCTGCTCGCCGGCGCCCGAGCGGGCGTGACGGCATGCCCGGAACCGCCAACGCCGACCTTGCCACACGAGGTGGCGAGGTCGGCGTGGGGAGGGTTGGGGCGCGCCCGGACGTCGGTCCGAGTTATCCCCGGGGAGTCAGACCCCGAGGATGTTGTGCTCTGGTCCGAACGGGAAGTGGGTGATGTTCTCCGCGCCATCCTCACCAACGACGAGGATGTCGTGCTCGCGGTAGCCACCCGCGCCCGGCTGACCCTCGGGCACCATGATCATCGGCTCCATGGAGACGACCATGCCCGGCTCCAGGACGGTGTCGATGTCCTCGCGCAGCTCCAGGCCGGCTTCGCGACCGTAGTAGTGCGAGAGCACCCCGAACGAGTGGCCGTAGCCGAAGGTGCGGTTGGCGAGCAGCCCCTCTGCATCGAAGATCTCGTTGAGCTCGGCGGCGATGTCCTTGCAGACGGCGCCGGGTTTGATGAGCTCGAGTCCGCGCCGGTGCACCTTGACGTTGACCTCCCACAGACGCAGGTGTTCGGGGGAGGGCTCGCCCCAGAAGAGGGTGCGCTCCAGGGCCGTGTAGTAGCCGGCGATCATCGGGAAGCAGTTGAGCGACAGGATGTCGCCCCGCTGCACCTGGCGGCTCGTGGCCCAGTTGTGGGCGCCGTCGGTGTTGATGCCGGACTGGAACCACACCCACGTGTCGCGCAGCTCGGCGTGGGGGAAGGTCGCGGCGATCTCGCGGATCATCGCGTTGGAGCCGGCGATGGCCACCTCGTACTCGGGCACGCCCTCGGAGATGGCGGCGCGGATGGCCTCGCCACCGAGGTCGCCGATCCGGGCACCATGCTTGATGAGCTCGATCTCCTCCGGAGACTTCACCATGCGGTGGCGCATGGTCGCGGCCGCGACATCGGTGAGGGTCCAGGTCGGCAGGGCGTCCGAGACCTTGGCGCGCAGGTCGGTGCTGATGTGGTCGTCCTCGACACCGAGTCGCCCACCGCGTAGGCCCTGACGCTCGAGAACCTGCTGAACGGCATACAGGTAGTTGTCGCGACGCCAGTCGGTGTAGACGATGTTGGAGCCCTGACTCCGGCGCCACGGCATGCCGGCGTCAATGTTGGCGGACACCGTGGTGGCGTCGTCCTGGGTCACGACGAGGAAGTAGTTGCGCCCGAACGAGGTGTAGAGGAAGTCCGAGTAGTAGTTGATGTTGTGGTAGCTCGTGAGGAGCACCGCGTCGAGGCCGTCGTCGGCCATGAGCTTGCGCAGGTTGGTGAGCCGGCGCTCGAATTCCGCTGCGGAAAATGTCGGTTGGACCTTCTCCCCGTTGGGGATGTCCTTGAGTCGTTCGAGGTTCATGGTGCGGGTTTCCTTTCGGTTGAACGTGATGAGCTGGTCTGCCGGGGATTCGGCGAGCGTGGTCTGACGTTGGTGGTGTGGTTGCCGTCGTCAGTCGTCGGCCAGGGGTTCGCGAGAGGTTTCACGGGCCAGGAACATCGCACCCATCGCGACGAGTGCCGCAGCGACGAGGTACCAAGCGGGGGCCAGTTTGTTGCCCGTGACCTTGATGAGCAGAGTCGCCACAAAGGGGGCGGTGCCCCCAAAGAGGGCATTTGCGGAGTTGAAGCTGAAGGCAAAGCCGCTGTAGCGGACCCGCGTCGGGAAGATCTCGGCGAGGAAGACCGGCAGGGTTCCGTCGTTCATGGTCAGCAGGCCGCTCAACACGATCTGGATGAGGACGATGCCCACGATGCCCACCGCGCCGAGTGCTGCGAAGAGGGGAACCGTCAGGACGGCGAAAAGGGCGGACGCGGCGATGAGGACCCGTTTGCGACCGAACCGGTCGGACAGGTGACCCATGCCGAAGATGAACCCGATGTAGCAGGTGAGGGTGATGGCCGAAGCCACGAAGGAGGCGGTCTGACCGATGCCAAGTTCGGTGGACAGGTAGGTCGGCATGTAGCTGAGCAGGAGATAGAAGCCGACTGCATTGAGGCAGGTGACCCCGAAGGCGATGGCGATGGCCCGGCGGTGGTGGGTGAACAGGATCCGCAGAGGGGCATTGCTCTGCTCGCGCAGCTCGAGCTCATTGAACTTGGGGGTGTCCTCGAGCTTGAGGCGGATGTATCGGCCGATGAGACCCATGGGGGCCGCGAGGAGGAACGGCAGGCGCCAGCCCCACGAGTCGAGCTGGTCGCTGGTGAGCACTCCGGTGAGAAGGGCCGCAAGCAAGGACCCGAACAGCAGGCCGGCCGCAGTCGATGCGGGGACGACGCTGGTGTAGAGGCCGCGACGCCCCTCGGGGGCGTACTCCGCAAGGAAGGCCGATGCGCCGGCGTATTCGCCGGAGGCGGAGAAGCCCTGCACCATGCGAACCACCAGCAACAGAATCGGGGCGAGGATCCCGATCTGGTCATGTCCGGGGATGAGGGCGATGCAGAAGGTTGCCGCCGACATGATGAGGATCGAGAGGGACAGGGCGTTGCGGCGCCCGATGCGGTCACCGAAGTGGCCCCACACCAAGCCACCGATCGGTCGGATGATGAACGAGATCGCGAACACCGCGAACGTCGCCAGGAGTCCGGTCGTGGGGTCGGAGTCCGGGAAGAACACCCGGGCGATGACGATGGCCAGGTAGCCGTAGACCGCGTAGTCGAACCACTCGACGAAGTTACCGATGAAACTTGCGACGACGACGCGTCGAAGGACCTCCGGGGGGACGTCCTGAGTGGGGGGAGGTGTGGTGGACGACGTGCTGGCTGGGTCGGTGTTCATGACCATGGCCACTCCTTGACGAGGGGGCACCAAGCAGGTGCGCGGATCGTGGCGGCGTTGCCACTGACGCAACTGAATTGCGCTGAATGGGACGCTAGGCCGGTTCGACGATCGGTGTCAAGAGGTTTCGTGGAAAATTGGGTAGCAATATCTGTTGACACAGGTGCAACAGTGTTGCATTCTCGATATCACCCCCCGACGCACCGAAGGACCGTGACCATGACTGACCTGCTTCCGCGTACCGACTCGGTACTCGACACCTCGCTCGCGGTGCTCGACCCCGAGATCGCAGCAGCCCTTGATGCCGAACTGGCTCGCCAGCGAGGCACCCTCGAGATGATTGCCAGCGAGAACTTCGCACCCCTTGCAGTCATGGAGGCGCAGGGTTCGGTCCTCACGAACAAGTACGCCGAGGGCTACCCGGGCCGCCGCTACTACGGTGGGTGCGAGCACGTCGACGTGGTCGAGCAACTCGCCATCGACCGGGTGAAGTCCCTGTTCGGCGCAGAGGCCGCCAATGTGCAGCCGCACTCCGGCGCCCAGGCCAATGCCGCGGCGATGGTGGCGTTGATCGAGCCCGGCGACACGATCCTCGGTCTGGACCTCTCACACGGCGGACACCTCACCCACGGGATGCGGATCAACTTCTCCGGCAAGCTCTACCGCGTCGCGGCCTACCAAGTGGCGCAATCCGACCACCGCGTGGACATGACCGAGGTTCGGCGTCTGGCGCTCGAGCACCGTCCGAAGCTCATCATCGCTGGCTGGTCCGCCTACCCGCGTCACCTCGACTTCGCTGCCTTCCGCGAGATCGCCGATGAGGTGGGTGCCTACCTCATGGTCGACATGGCCCACTTCGCCGGACTGGTGGCGGCCGGGTTGCACCCCAACCCCGTGCCGCACGCTCATGTGGTGACCACAACGACCCACAAGACGCTGGGCGGACCAAGGGGCGGGGTGATCCTCTCGACGGCCGAACTGGCCAAGAAGATCAACAGCGCTGTCTTCCCCGGACAGCAGGGCGGACCGCTGGAGCACGTCATCGCGGCGAAGGCTGTCGCCTTCAAGGTGGCAGCCGGCGAGGACTTCGCCGATCGGCAGCGTCGCACCCTCGCAGGCGCTCGCATCCTCGCCAACCGGCTGCTCGAGGCGGACGTCGCGGCGGCGGGGATCACGGTGCTCACCGGCGGTACCGATGTCCACCTCGTCCTGGTCGACCTGCGTGACTCCGACCTCGACGGCCAACAGGGTGAGGACCGGCTCGACCAGGTCGGGATCACCGTGAACCGCAACGCGGTCCCCTTCGACCCACGACCGCCCATGGTCAGCTCAGGCATCCGCGTCGGTACCCCGGCCCTGGCCACCCGCGGTTTCGGCGACGAGGAGTTCCGCGAGGTCGCGGACATCATCGCGACCGCTCTGCTGCCGGGCTTCGACGACGCTCTTGCCGACGGCCTGCGGGACCGCGTCCGCGCGCTCACCGACCGCTTCCCGCTGTATCCGACCCACAAGGGACACCAGTCATGACGACCTCGACCCGCACCCCGGGGGCCGACCTGCCCGACCACCCCGACTTCCTGTGGCGCAACCCCGACCCCAAGCCGTCCTACGACGTCGTCATCGTCGGCGGCGGTGGGCACGGGCTCGCGACCGCCTACTACCTCGCGAAGAACCATGGAATCACCAACATCGCTGTGTTGGAGAAGGGATGGCTCGGGGGCGGCAACATGGCGCGCAACACCACGATCATCCGGTCCAACTACCTGTGGGACGAGAGCTCGGGAATCTACGAGCACTCGCTCAAGCTCTGGGAGACGATGGAGGAGGATCTGGAGTACCCGATCCTGTTCAGCCAGCGCGGCGTGGTCAACCTCGCCCACAGCCTGCAGGACGTGCGTGACTCCATGCGTCGTGTCAACGCCAACAGGCTCAACGGGGTTGACGCTGAGTGGCTGGACCCGCAGCAGGTCAAAGAGGTCTGCCCGATCGTCAACATCGACCCGGACGTGCGCTACCCGGTGCACGGTGCGACTTATCAGCCGCGCGCCGGCATCGCCAAGCACGACTACGTCGCGTGGGGGTATGCCCGGCGGGCCAACGACATGGGCGTGGACATCATCCAGAACTGTGAGGTCCAGGGTCTCGACGTGGTCGACGGTCGCATCGCTGCCGTCCGCACCAACCGCGGGACGATCAAGGCCGGCAAAGTCGCGCTCGCTGCGGCGGGCCACACCTCGGTCCTCGCGGACATGGTCGGTCTCCGGCTCCCGATCCAGTCGCACCCGCTGCAGGCCCTCGTCTCGGAGCTGCTCGAACCCGTCCACCCGACAGTGGTGATGTCCAACGCTGTGCACGTCTACGTCTCGCAGGCGCACAAGGGTGAGCTGGTCATGGGTGCCGGCATCGACAGCTACAACGGCTATGGCCAAAGGGGTGCGTTCCACATCATCGAGCGCCAGATGGCGGCGGCACTCGAGCTGTTCCCGATCTTTGCCAGGGCCCACCTCCTGCGGAGCTGGGGCGGCATCGTCGACACCACCCCGGACGCGTCACCGATCGTCGGGCTGACTCCCATCGATGGCCTGTACGTCAACTGCGGCTGGGGCACAGGCGGGTTCAAAGCGACGCCGGGCGTCGGCTGGTGCTTTGCCCACACTGTGGCCAACGACAGCCCCCACCCCTACAACGCACCCTTCACCCTTGAGCGCTTCGTCTCCGGCGCCCTCGTCGACGAGCACGGCGCCGCTGCCGTGGCCCACTGAACACCGAGGAGCTTGCATGCAACTCATCGAATGCCCCTACTGCGGGCCGCGCGAGGAGATCGAGTACCACTACGGCGGGCAGGCGCACGTTGCCTACCCCACCGAGACGACAGCACTGTCCGACGTCGAGTGGGCCGACTACCTCTTCTTCCGGGACAACCCCAAGGGTCCCTTTGCCGAACGTTGGCTGCACTCCGCCGGCTGCCGCAGGTGGTTCAACGCCATCCGTGACACCGGAACGCACCAGATGCTCGCTGTCTACCGCCTCGACCAGCCGAAACCGGTGATCTCATGAACGCCACGTGCCGCCTCCCCGAGGGAGGCCGCGTCGACCGCGACACTCCGGTGTCCTTCACCTTCAACGGGAAGACCTATGAGGGCCTGAGCGGTGACACCCTCGCCTCCGCGCTCCTGGCCAACGGGGTCCACCAGGTCACTACGAGCATCAAGCTCGGTCGTCCGCGCGGGATCATGGCCGCTGGCGCCGAGGACCCCAACGCGCTTGTGCAGGTCGAGACGCCGTTCCCCGAACCGATGCTGACCGCCACGACGGTCGAGCTCTTCGAGGGCCTGGTGGCTCGTGGCCTCCCCGGGCAGGGCAAGCTCGCAGACCGCCCCGACCCGGCGCGCTACGACGCGGTCCATGCGCACTGCGACCTCCTCGTCGTCGGCGCCGGACCTGCAGGACTGGCAGCGGCACTGACAGCAGCCCGCTCCGGTGCGCGCGTCGTCATCGTCGACGAGCACCCCGAAGCAGGTGGGTCCCTGCTCGGTGCACCCGAGGAGATCGACGGAGCGCCTGCGCTGGAGTGGGTGAGCCAGACCGTGGCCGAGCTGCGCAGCTTCCCGGACGTCACGCTCCTGCAGCGGACCACCGCCTTCGGCTACTACGACGACGGCTTCGTCCTTGCGCTCGAGAAGCGCACCGACCACCTCGGCCTCGAGGCGCCGGATCACCTGTCGCGGCAACGTATCTGGCGCATCCGTTCCCGCCACGTCGTCGTCGCCACCGGGGCCCACGAGCGTCCGCTCGTCTTTGCCGGCAACGACAAGCCCGGTGTCATGCTCGCCGCATCCGCCCGGACCTATCTGCACCGCTTCGGGGTGCTCGCCGGCCGCGACGTCGTGGTCTTCACGACCGACGACAGCGCGTATGCCGCAGCGATCGACCTCGCGGACGCCGGTGCAAGCGTGCACGCAGTCATCGATGCACGTCACACCGTGCCGGCGCACCTTGTTCAGGCCTGTGCCGACAGGGGGATCGAACTGCGCACCGGCCACGTCGTGACCGGCACGAGCGGCGTTGCCCGTGTCGATCGTGCACACGTCGCGACCTACGCCGACGGTGAGCTCGGTGCACGCGACGGCATCGCCTGCGACCTGCTGCTCGTGTGTGGCGGGTGGAACCCAGCGGTGCACCTCTTCAGCCAGGCGCGGGGCAAGCTGCGCTACGACGCCCACCTTGGTGCGTTCGTGCCGGGCTCGGCCATCCCGGCTGCCAGCGTCGCGGGTGCGGCGACGGGTGAGTTCACCCTCGCCGGTGCGCTCGCTGACGGTGGTCGTGCCGCGGAGGAAGCTCTGGACCATCTGGGAATCCGCACGGACACCACATCCCACGCGCCACCCGTCGCGGCGACCGCCCTCAAGGGTGAGCCGACGATGGTCCTGTGGTCGGTGCCGGAAGCCGATCCGGGCACTCGGTGCACGCGGTTCGTCGACCTCCAGCGGGACGCGACCGTCGCCGACATCCTGCGCGCCACAGGAGCGGGACTGCGTTCGGTCGAACATGTGAAGCGCTACACGACGATCGGTACCGCCCACGACCAGGGCAAGACCTCAGGTGTCATCGCCTCCGGCATCATCGCGGAGGCGCTGGGCGCAGACGTGGCCGAGCTGGGGACGACGACCTTCCGCCCGCCTTACACGCCGGTCGGCTTTGCTGCTCTGGCAGGCCGTGACCGGGGGACGTTGCACGACCCGGTCCGGGTCACCGCCATCCACGACTGGCACGTTCTGCACGGGGCCGAGTTCGAGGACGTCGGCCAGTGGAAACGTCCGTGGTACTACCCCCAGGGTGGGGAGGACATCGAGCAGGCCGTTCTGCGCGAGTGCGCGGCCGTACGGACGTCTGTCGGCATGATGGACGGGTCGACCCTGGGCAAGATCGACGTCCGTGGAGCCGATGCCGGCGAGCTGCTCGACCGGCTCTACACCAACCTGATGAGCAGCCTCAAGGTCGGTTCGGCCAGGTACGGGGTGATGTGTGGTGTCGATGGGATGGTCATCGACGACGGCACTGTCATCCGCGTGGCCGACGAGCACTTCCTGCTCACGACCACCACGGGGAACGCGGCCAAGATCCTTGACTGGATGGAGGAGTGGCTCCAGACCGAGTGGCCCGAGCTGAGGGTCCACCTCACCTCGGTGACCGAGCAGTGGGCCACGATCCCGCTTGTCGGTCCCCGCTCCCGGGACGTGCTCGCGGCTGTGGCACCCGAGTTGGACGTCACCAACGAGGCCTTCCCGTTCATGGCCTGGCGTGACGCGACAGTCGCAGGTATCCCGGCGCGCGTCGCCCGGATCAGTTTCTCCGGCGAACTGGCCTACGAAGTCAACGTCAGCGCCTGGGACGGGCAGGTCGCGTGGGAGGCCCTGTGGGCCGCAGGTGAGCAGTACGGCATCACCGCCTACGGCACCGAGACCATGCACGTCCTGCGGGCCGAGAAGGGCTACCCGATCATCGGCCAGGAGACGGATGCGACGGTCACCCCCCAGGACCTGGGCATGAGCTGGATCGTCTCCAAGAAGAAGCTCGACTTCGTGGGGAAGCGCTCTTTCGACCGCGCAGAGAACCACCGGTCCGACCGCAAGCAGCTCGTCGGGCTCCTGCCCGTCGACCCGACGGTGTTGCTGCCCGAGGGCGGGCAGGTCGTCGAGTGCTCTGAGCTGCCACCGCCGCCGGTGCCGATGCTCGGTCACATCACGTCGAGCTACCGCAGCGCGGCGCTGGGCCGCACCTTCGCCCTGGCCGTCATCCGGTCCGGGCGAGAGCGGATCGGTCAGACCCTGTACGTACCCATCGAGGATGTCCTGGTGCCGGTGACGGTCACCGACAGCGTCCTCTTCGACAAGGAGGGCAGCCGTCGTGACGGTTGAGACGCAAGTGCGGTCAGAGCGCCGGAGTCCGTTGGCTTCAGCGCAGAACCAGTTCGAGGCCCTCCCCGCAGGGGTGCGCATCCGTGAGCTGCCACTGTTGGTGCAGCTGGACCTGCGCCTGGACCCCAGGGGCCCCGCGGCCGAGGCCGTGGCACAGGTGCTCGGAGTCGCTGTCCCCGAGGAGGCTTGCACGGCTGTCACCTCCGGAGAGGTGTCGGTTCTGTGGCTCGGACCAGATGAGTGGCTCGTCGTGGCACCGGCCCATCGCACCGACCTGCTCGACGCGCTCGACGAGGCTGTGTCCGGTCACGGCGCCGTTGTGGACGTCTCTGCACAGCGCACGACGTTGTCGCTGAGTGGACCCAAGGCACGCGACCTTCTCGCCCACGGCTGCTCCGCCGACCTGCACCCCCGGGTGGCCACCCGGGGGACGTGCATCCAGACCTTGCTCGCACTCGCTGGGGTCGTGATCGTCGTTCGCGATGACACCGCCAGCGACTTCTGGATCCTCGTCCGGTCATCCTTCGCCCGCTACCTCGCCGACTGGATCATCGACGCGTGCACCGAGTACCAGCAGGACCCTGCATGGCGCTGAGTGTCTTTGACCTCTTCTCCGTGGGCATCGGACCGTCGAGCTCGCACACGGTGGGCCCCATGCGGGCTGCGAGGCTCTTTGCCTCCTCCCTCGAGGACGATGGTCTTCTCGACGAGGTACAGCGTGTGCGGGTCGAGCTGTTCGGATCCCTCGGAGCAACGGGCCACGGCCACGGCAGCGTCAAGGCGGTGGTGCTCGGGTTGTTGGGCGAGTCACCCGAAGAGGTCGACCCAGCGGCAGCCGAGCCGCTCGTCCAGGCGGCCCGGGAGTCGGGTCGACTTGCCCTTCTCGGGCGGCACGCCATCGTCTTCGAGGTCGACGAGGACGTCGTCCTGCACCGCCGCAAACGTCTTCCGTTCCACACCAACGGGATGCGCTTCACGGCGGCAGGGGATGACGGCACAGCAGTCAGCGTGCGCGAGTACTACTCCGTCGGTGGTGGCTTCGTCCTCGGTGAGGACGAAGCCGGGCAGCAACAGATCGTTTCCGACAGCAGTCCCGTTCGCTACCCGTTCACCACGGGGGCCGAACTGTTGGCCCACTGTCACGAGACGAACCTCCCGATCAGCCAGGTCATGCTCGCCAACGAGCTCTCGTGGCGCACCGAGGACGAGGTCAGGTCGGGGCTGCTGCGCATCTGGGACGTGATGCAGGAGTGCGTAGAACGCGGCTGCCGCACCGACGGCGTCCTGCCCGGTGGGCTGAAGGTCCGTCGCCGCGCGGCCCACCTGCGGGTCAGCCTGGCAAACGGGGACGCCGAACGCGATCACCTGGCGCCCATGGACTGGGTGACGCTCTATGCCCTTGCCGTCAACGAGGAGAACGCTTCCGGCGGCCGGGTAGTCACCGCCCCCACCAACGGCGCGGCCGGGATCATCCCGGCGGTACTGCACTACTACCAACGCTTCATCCCGTCGTTCAGCGACGACGGTGTCGTGCGCTTCCTCCTCACGGCCGCCGCGATCGGAGTGCTCTTCAAGGAGAACGCGTCCATCTCCGGTGCCGAGGTGGGCTGTCAGGGCGAGGTTGGCTCGGCGTGCTCCATGGCATCGGCAGGCCTCGCAGAAGTGCTCGGGGGCACGCCCGAGCAGGTCGAGAACGCTGCCGAGATCGGCATCGAGCACAACCTCGGCCTGACCTGCGACCCCGTCGGCGGACTCGTTCAGATCCCGTGCATCGAACGCAACGCCGTGGCATCGGTGAAAGCGATCACCGCAGCGCGACTGGCGAACCGGGGGGACGGGCGCCATCACGTCTCGTTGGACAAGGCGATCAAGACGATGCGCGAGACCGGTGCGGACATGAAGGACAAGTACAAGGAGACCGCGCGCGGTGGCCTCGCCCTCAATGTTGTCGAGTGCTGAGCGGAGCCCTCTCATGAGCAATCGATTCGTCCTCACCCTCTCTTGTCCCGATCGAGCCGGCATCGTCCACGCGGTGACCTCGGTCCTCGTGGATGCCGGGTGCGACATCACTGAGCACCAGCAGTTCGACGACTCGGTGCACGGGCTGTTGTTCCTGCGCACCGGCTTCGAGGCACCGAACGGAGCCCGAGAGCAGCTGGAAGCTGCCCTCGCCACCGTTGCCACGGCATACGGGATGACGTGGCAGCTGCACGACGCCACGAGACGCACACGCGTCCTGGTCATGGCCTCGAAGTTCGGCCACTGCCTCAACGACCTGCTCTATCGCTGGCAGGTGGGCAGCCTGGGTGTGGACATTGCCCTCGTGGTCTCCAACCATCCCGATCTCGGGGCGATGGCGGGCTCGGCCGGGGTCCCGTTCATGCACGTCCCGGTCACGCCCGAGACCAAGGCCGAGGCCGAGGCACGGCTGCTGGCCCTCATCGACCGGCACGAGATCGACCTCGTGGTGCTCGCGCGCTACATGCAGGTGCTCTCGAACGACCTCTGCCGCCAGCTCGAGGGCAGGGCAATCAACATCCATCACTCGTTCCTGCCGAGCTTCAAGGGCGCCAAGCCTTATCACCAGGCGTTCAGCCGAGGTGTCAAGCAAGTGGGCGCGACCTCGCATTACGTCACGCCCGACCTCGACGAGGGACCGATCATCGAGCAGGAGGTCATCCGCGTCGACCACACCTACGGACCCGAGGACCTCGTCACTGCAGGACGGGACGCCGAGAGCCTGGCACTGGCTCGAGCGGTCATCTGGCACGGCCAGCACCGGATCCTGCTGAACAACGACCGGACCGTGGTCTTCCGCTGAGGCGAGGGAGTCCCAAGAAACGTCACAGGGCGCCCACTGCGATGAGTGGGCGCCCTGTGCTTGCCAACAGTGCGCCATCAGGGACTTGAACCCCGAACCCGCTGATTAAGAGTCAGCTGCTCTGCCAATTGAGCTAATGGCGCGCGATCGGAGACATTATCAGGGCTCGGGCCTTGTCGCGAAATCGAGGTGGGTAGAGCCTCGGGCCATGACAACTCAGGATCGCGACTGGGCGCGCCTCACGGCGTAGAAGGTCCCTGCGATGGCCGCGCCGGCTGCGGCGAAAACGACGAGCCAGACCCACCAGGGCGTGCCCCCCGAGCCGTCGCTGCTGCTTGTGGCCTCGTCAGCAGAGACGTTCGCGGAGGCGGCCGGGCTGGCGGTGGGAGCGGGAGACGCGCTCGGTGTGGCGGTACTTGACGCCTCAGGCGACGGAGTGGTCGAGGGAGAGGCGCTCGCAGGGGGCGCAAGCGGATCGCCCTCGATCGTGAACGAGGTCGACCCAGAGATCGGGTGGGAATCCGCGCTCACGACGCGGTAGACGATGTTGTAGGTGCCAGCGGCAATGGGGTCGGTGATGGGCAGGGTCACAGTGGACTCGCTGACCGCCGCATCCTGTCCGACGACGTCGCCACCTTCGGCGTCTGTCACCCGCACCGTGACGAACTGTGGGTTGACCGGCTCATTGAACGTGAGGACAACCTCGGTGGGGGATCCCGGCAGGCTCGCGCCATCCTTCGGGGAGATGGAGATGAGGCGCGAGTGCGCGCTTGCTGGAAGGACACCCAGAGTCAGCCCCACGAGAGCGGTCAGCAGCAACAGGGTGAAACCCCGAGTCATTGTTCGCATGGCACCCAGTCTGCACAACGACCCCGGACATGACGAAAGCCCCTGCAGTGCAGGGGCTTTCGAGCGGGGTGAGTAACGGGACTTGAACCCGCGACATCCGCCACCACAAGGCGGCGCTCTACCAGCTGAGCTATACCCACCAAGGCACTGC
>JBDSIV010000088.1:0-12339 GCA_039917755.1 Knoellia sp.
ACCGGGCCCTCAGCGACACCGACGACGGGACCTGGGTCGCCCCGCACGACCGCGGCATCGCCCTGCTCGCCCAGGAGGCCCGGCTCTTCCCCCACCTCGACGCTCGCGACAACGTCGCCTTCGGCCCACGGGCCCGCGGGCTGAGTCGCGCGCAGGCGAGCAGCGCGGCGGCGCACTGGCTCGCCGAGGTGGGCATGACGGCATACGCGGGTCGTCGCCCCCACGAGCTGTCCGGCGGCCAGCAGCAACGCGTGGCCATCGCCCGGGCCCTCGCCACCGAACCCGCCGTCCTGCTCGTCGACGAGCCCCTGTCCGCGCTGGATGCCGAGTCCGCACCGGAGATCCGCGACCTGCTGCGCCGGGTGCTCGCCGACCGCACCACCGTGCTCGTCACCCACGAGGTGCTCGACGCCGCGCTGCTCGCCGACCGCGTGGCCGTCATGGACCGGGGTCGCGTCGTCGACACCGGTGAGACGACCCGGGTGCTCAGCCGCCCACGAAGCGACTTCGGGGCCCGCTTCGCCGGGCTCAACCTCGTGCGCGGGCTGGCCGTGGGGTCCGCCGTGCGCCTCGCGGACGGCCGCGTCCTGCACGGCCTGGCCGAGTCGCCGCTCACCGAGGGCCAGACGGTCGCTGCCGTCGTGGCCCCGTCGGCGGTGAGCGTCCACCTGTCCCACCCCCACGGGAGCCCGCGCAACAGCCTCGACGCCGTGGTCGTCGAGCTCGAGCCCCACGGCTCCCTGGTGCGGGTCCGCACCGACCTGCTCGGCGCCGACATCACCCCTGCGGCCGTCGCCGAGCTCGGGCTGCGCCGCGGGTCGGTCGTCGTGCTCGCGGTCAAGGCCACCGAGGTCCACCTGCACCCGTCGCGGCCCGTCTCGCTAGCCTGAGCTGATGGCCTCCGGTTCCGCACTGCCCGACTCCGCCCCCGCCCTCGTCGTCAAGCGCCACGGTGGCGGCAAGGTCCTCGAGGTCCGTGACCAGCCGCTCGGCGAGCCCGGCCCGGGCCAGGTGCTCGTGCGGGTCGCCGCGGCCGGTGTCAACTTCATCGACGTCTACCAGCGCGAGGGCGTCTACCCGATCCCGGCGCCGTTCGTCCTCGGCAACGAGGGTGCCGGCGAGGTCGTGCGGGTCGGCGACGGTGTCAGCGACTTCGTCGTCGGCGACCGGGTCGCGTGGGGCCAGGGGCTCGGGTCGGCGCAGGCCTACGCCACCGTCGACACCAGGAACCTCGTCCAGGTGCCGCTCGGGGTCGACCTCGAGACGGCTGCCGCCGTGATGCTCCAGGGCCTCACCGCGCACTACCTCTGCACGAGCACGTATGCCGTCCAGCAGGGCACCGTGGCCCTCGTCCACGCCGCCGCCGGCGGCGTCGGCCAGCTGCTCACCCAGATGGTCAAGAAGCGCGGCGGGCGCGTCATCGCCACCGCCGGGTCGGCCGAGAAGCTCGAGACCGCCCGCGAGCGCGGCGCCGACGCCCTCATCAACTACACCGAGGTCGACGACCTCGCAGCTGCCGTGCGTGACCTCACCGACGGCATCGGCGTCGACGTGGCCTACGACGGCGTCGGCAAGGACACGTTCGAGGCGTCGCTGGCCTCGCTGCGACCGCGCGGCCTCATGGTGCTCTACGGCGGGGCGAGCGGCCAGGTCCCGGCGTTCGACCTGCAGCGGCTCAACGCGATGGGCTCGCTCTTCGTCACGCGGCCGAGCCTCGGCGCCTACGTCGCCTCCCCCGAGGAGCTGCGCGCCCGCACGACCGAGCTGTTCGAGTGGATCGAGGGCGGCGACGTGCAGGTGAGCATCGGCGGGCGCTACCCGCTCGGCGAGGCCCAGACCGCCTATGCCGACCTCGAGGGTCGCCGCACTCAGGGCAAGCTGCTCCTCGTCCCCTGACCCGACCGACGCGGCGGCTCAGACGAGCCGGCGCCCCATGGCCCACGCGGTCAGCTCGTGGCGCGAGGACAGCTGGAGCTTGCGCAGCACCGAGGACACGTGCGTCTCGACCGTCTTCACCGAGATGAAGAGCTCCTTGGCGACCTCCTTGTACTGGTAGCCCCGCGCGATGAGGCGCATCACCTCGCGCTCGCGCGCCGACAGCCGGTCCAGCTCCTCGTCCACCTCGGCGATCTCGCCGGCCGCTGCCCCGAAGGCGTCGAGGACGAAGCCCGCGAGCCGCGGGGAGAAGACCGCGTCGCCGTCGGCCACCCGGCGCACCGCGGTCCCGAGGTCACGCGCGGTGATGGTCTTGGTGACGTAGCCGCGAGCGCCCGCGCGGATCACCGCGATGACGTCCTCGGCAGCGTCCGACACCGACAGGGCGAGGAAGCGGACCGGCGCGCCGGCCTCGCTCTCGACGCCGAAGCACCCGTTGATGACGTCGGCGCCGCCCTTGCCCGTGCCTCCCGGCAGGTGCACGTCGAGCAGCACGACGTCGGGCCGCGTGTCGCGGATGACCTTGACGGCGGCCTCGACGTCGGGGGCCTCCCCGACGATCTCGATCGCCGCGCCCGCCTCCTCGGCGAGCTCGCTGCGCACGCCGGTGCGGAACATCCGGTGGTCATCGATCAGGACGACCCGGACCGGGCCGGTGCGGGGAGTTTTGGGCTGCGTCGTCATTGATGCTCTCCTTCGAGAGGCGGCAGCGTGAGCTCCACCTCGGTTCCGTCCTCACGGCGGCGCACCTTGGCGGTGCCCCCGTGTCGTTCCATCCTGCCGAGGATCGAGGCGCGCACGCCCAGCCGATCCTGAGGGATGTCATCGATCTCAAATCCCTCACCACGGTCGCGCACGAACGCCTGCACTCCGCTGGTTCCGATCTCGGCGTAGGCCGTGACCGGAGGCATGCCGTGCCGGGTCGCATTGAGCAGGGCTTCGCGCATCGCCCGAACCAGGGCCGTGCCGTGCTCCTCGAGCGCCCTGTCACCCGTCACGACGAGATCGATGACGACGCCGTTCAGGTCCTCGACGTCGTGCGCTGCGGCCGTGACCGCGGAGGCGAGGGTTTCATCGGAACCGGCGGGTCCGGCATACAGCCACGAGCGCAGCTCGCGTTCCTGGGCGCGCGCGAGCTGGGTCACGGCGACGGGATCCTGGGAACGGCGCTGGATCAGCGCCAGGGTCTGGAGCACCGAGTCGTGCAGGTGTGCCGCGATGTCGGCTCGCTCGTTGGCCCGCGTCGCCACCTCCTGCTCCTCGCGGTAGTTGCGCCACAGGCGCACCACCCAGGGGGCCGTGATGAGGGCGGCTCCGACGAGCACCGCGAGCGTGGCCAAGAGCGCATCACCCATCGCAGAGACGGAACTGCCCCGAATCGTGAGGACGAGGATGCCGATGACCGCGACCCCGGTGCCCAGGGCCAGGCGCAACCAGGTGACCCCGCGATGTCCCCGCTCCGTGCCGAGCCACTTCGTGCGCTCGGCGTCATCGAGCTGTGACCACGCCACCGCCACCCCCACCGCGATGAGCAGGAGTGGCAGGAGCACCCCGGCGCGCACATCGACCCCGGCGAACTGCAGGCCCACGACCGTGCCGACGAGGACGAGCATCCCGCCGACCGCGACGATGCCGCCCCACCGTGACTCTCCCAGCCCGGACATGGCCCGGACCGCGCCCGACGCCACAAGTGCGTTCTCGGACACGTCGTCGCCAGAGGGGGTAACCGCCCAGAGGAAGAGGTAGATGGGGATCCCGGGCCCGAGGACCGCCAGCGCCAGGAACGCGAGGTGAACCCATTTGCGTTCCACCCCGAGGTGATGGGCGATTCCGACGCACACCCCACCGAGCCAGCGACCGTGGAGTGGTCGTTGAAGCGGCGGACGGACCGAGGCGGGCGGGTCCGTTGGCGGCGCGACGCGTTCGTAGGGTGTGGGCACGCTCCTATCCTGACGCACAAACCTGCGCTTTCTCGTGGCGCAGGGGTCGCTCAGGGGTCGGCTCAGGGAGCTCTCAGGGTCAACCCTCATGGCGACGGGTCTCGCGGTCCGGCACTGTGGATGACATGACGCAGACACCTCACCCCGCGGACGGCGGCCCGACCGGCCAGCCCGGTTCCGCCACCCCGCCGCCCTACGAGACGCCCCCCGCCGAGCGACTGAGGTCGCACCGCATGTGGGACGAAATCCTCTCCAGTGGACTGCGTCGTGACCACTCACGCCAGTGGTTCGCAGGCGTGTGCTCCGGCATCGCCCGACGCGTGGATGTCGACCCCATCCTCATCCGCGCCGCCTTCATCGCCCTGACGCTCTTCGGCGGCCTCGGCATCGTCCTCTACCTCGTGGCCTGGCTCCTCCTCCCGGACGACGACGGCCGGATCATGGCTCGCGAGGCCCTGTCCAACGATGGGAGCGGCTCAGCCACCGGGGCCATCGTCCTGACCGTCATCGCCGTCCTGGTCCTGGCAGGGGTCGTTTTCGGGGACAACGGATTCCTCCTCGGTTGGGGCATCCTCCCCTTGGCCCTCGTGGCGTGGCTGTTCTGGCGCCACCAGCAACGCAAGGACGGCGAGCCCACCCCTCTGCCCCCCACCCAGACAGGATCCACCATGTATGCCGCCTCCGGAGCTGCCGCGGTCACCGCACCCGCCGCCCCCTACAGCACAGCAACCTCGCCCCAGTGGCAACCGCCCACCGCACCACCGGCATCGACCTACGGACAACTCCCCCCGCAGCCACCTCGGCCGCGACGTCGCGGTGCGGGCTTCCCCGGATTCGCCCTCACCCTGGGGCTGGCTGCTGTGGGCTACGGAGCCGGGCTCCTGCTCCATGGACCGCTGTCCTTCTCGGGGTCCAGACAGGTGCTCGGGCTCATCATCGGACTGGGTGCAGCCGCACTGACCACGCTCGTCATCGGGCTCAGCGGCCGCCGCAGCATCCTGTCCTCCATCGTTGTCGCCACGCTCGCGTTCGGTGCGGTCGGGGCGGCGACCAACGACCAGTTCGCCGACAACGGGCGCGGCATCCGCTCCTGGACACCCGTGCTCAGCGCCACCTCCCCACAGGTTTTCGAACTCGGTGCCGGACGCTCGACCCTGGACGTGCGACCCCTTGTCACCGCGCTCGCGGCTCCCGCGGAATCCGGAGTACCCGCGGTGCCGGCCCCCACCCCTCTCCCAACACCACAGGTCATCGAGGTTCGACAGGGAGCTGGCGAGATCACCATCCTCGTGCCCGCCGGTGCCAACGCTCGCGTCGAGGCCCATGCCTCCTTCGGTGACGTGGTCACCGATTCGGACCTGCCGGCAGCCACGTCGGATCGGGACAACGGCAACCAGGACGGGCCCAGCGAGACGCTCACCCTCAACGTCGGCGCTGCCGCACCCACACTTCTCATCCGCGCCGACATCACCGTCGGTCAGATCACCATCAAGAAGGGCTGACCCATGAGCCTGCATGACGACGACACCGCCCGCACCGACGACACCATCCACCTCGAAGAAACTGCCCAACTCGAAGACACCACCCACCTCGACGCTGCGCAGCCTGCACAGCCCGCCGTGGCGGCCCAGTCCACCGCGTTCTCACCGACGCCGGTCTACAAGACCGGCCCCGCCCCGGTGACCTCCCTGTTCGGTCTGTTCGGTCTGCTCACCGCGATCGCGGTGCTCATCACCCAGGCCACCAATCTCGACATCCACTGGGATGTCGTGGGCCCCGTCGCCGTCGTCGGGGTCGGCGCCTTCCTCGTCGTCCTGGGAACGGCCGGCCTGCGTGGTCAGCGTTTCAGGGGCTGACCGCTCACACCACGAGGCCGGCGGCGCTGAGGGCTTCGGGAACCGAGCTCGCGAGCGGCAGGCTTGCGAGCTCGGTTTCGGGCACCCAGCGCGCGGCCGAGGTCGAGCCGCCCACGTCGAGCACCACCGGGTCGGTCGGCTCGGGGCAGTGAGCGGTGTGGAAGAGGCGCACTGCGTGGAAGTCCTCGACTCGATCGCTCGGCGCCCGTCCTACCCAGTGCCGGGTCATCACGGTGAGGATCTCGACATCGGTCACGCGCTGGTCCGTCTCCTCGTGAACCTCGCGGATGACAGCACCGATTGGATGCTCGCCCGGGTCGAGACCGCCCCCGGGCAGGTTCCACAGACCCGCTGCATGGGTCGTGTGCGACAGCTCAGTCATGAGGATTCCCCGGGAACTGCGCACCACGGCATACGCGGCAATTCGTTGATACGGAACGGCGTTGGCAACATCGCTCCCGGTGAGCCCGTCATCGCTTGCTACCGCCATACCTCTGCCGTCGGTGACCGGGGGGCACGGTGTCACCTCATAGGTGATGGCGAGGTCCTCCCGTGAAGTCCGAGTGGCCGACACCGAGGGTCCGGTCCACCCCCGACGGGCAAGTTCGCTCGACGGGTCAGCTCCGTGGACCAGTTCGAAGCGTTCGACCTCTCGATCGCAATGCAGCGCAACAATTTCGATCACGACGTGCCGCTTTGAGCTCGGGCATATTCAGCCAGCGTGGCGTCGACGATGCTCGGCCAGGACTGGGTAGGCGGCGTGCCGAGGTTGCGTGCCCGCACCTGCGCGAGCCTCGTGGGGTCGCCGGCGAGCTGCGCGAGGGCCGACGCGAGCTGGGCATCAGAACCGCAGAGTATGCCGTTGCGCCCGTCCGTGACGAAGTCCTCCACCCCGGTGCCGCGCAGCCCGACCACCGCCAGCCCGGCGGTGCGGCCCTCGAGGGCTGCGATGCCGAACGCCTCGAGGCGAGCTGTCGTGAGATAGATGTCGCTGCGCCAGTGCAGCTCGCGCAGCTGATCGCGGCTCACCCGGCCGGGCAGGTGGATCCAGTCGATGCCATGCCGCCCGAGCTGAGCCCGGATGAGGCGGCGCTGCGGTCCGTCGCCGACGAGGTGCGCCTCGAGCCGCACTCCGGGAGCGTGGGTGTCCAGTTGTTCACGCGCGGCGCGCAGGACGTCAATGAGCGCGCCGGGTCGTTTGCGCCGCACAAACCGCATCGCACTGACGACGCGCACGACCCCGTCATCGGGCCGTGTCGAGGCGGTCGTGGTCGATTCGGGGCGCCACCGGGCGACATCGATGCCGTTGCCGAGGACGTGCACGTCAGCGCCACCCGCAATGTGGGACACGCGCTCGGCCGCCATCGCCGACACCGCCGACAGGGCCACCCCCGCCTCGCCCCAAAGATCGGGGCGCTGTGGTCGAGGACGCAGTGCCAAGTAGCGACTGTCGGCAGCCCCGCCTCAACCGCCACTCCGATCATGTCGGTGGCAAAGGGGCTGACCACACCCACGTGCCCGTGCACGACATCAAAGCCGCCGGACGTGAGCAACTCGCGGACCTCGCCCTTGACGAAGGGGTTGATCGGCGGCGCGCCGGGAACGCGCAGAGGCAACCGGTGCACCCTCACCACGGTGGCACTGGAACTACCTTTGGCGCCGCTGAGGCCGACGTGGTCATCGCTCTCGAGTTCCATGGTCGAGGCGCGCGTGTCGCCGGGCGTGGCCGTGACGACCTCCACTTCGTGCCCGGCAGCGCTCAACCGGTGGGCAAGATCATGCACCTGGACCTCGATCCCGCCAAGGCGAGGCAGGTAGCAGTCCGACAACAGGGCGACCTTCACGAGCGTCAACCTTGCCATGCGTCAGGATGGACGCGATGACGCGCACCCTCGTGGCTTTCCACGCACACCCCGATGACGAGGCACTCCTCACCTCCGGCACCATGGCCAAGGCCGCTGCCGAGGGGCACCGAGTGATCCTCGTCATCGCCACGGATGGGGCTCTCGGCCTCGCAGCGGACGACTTCAAGGGCTCCGGGTCCCTCGGGTCTCGTGGCTTGGCCGAGGTCCGGCTCGCCGAGGCACATGAGTCAGCAGCTGCCCTGGGTGTGGCCCGGGTCGAGTGGCTCGGCTACGCCGACTCCGGGCACGACGGGCCGATCCCTGCGGACCTCCCCGGACAGGTCCGCTTCTGCCGCGCTCCCCTCGAAGAGGCTGCTGAGCGCCTCGCGGCCATCCTCACCACCGAGCGCGCCGACGTCCTCCTCACCTATGACGCCCAAGGGGGCTACGGCCACCGCGACCACGTGAGGGTTCATGAGGTCGGTGCCCGAGCGGCCGAGATCGCCCGAACCCCTCGGGTGCTGGAGGCCACGGTCCCCCGCGACACCATCGCCCGCGCCGTGCGCCTGATCGCCAAGGTCTATCCCTTCCCTCCAGAGTTCGACCCCACGACCTTCGAGCGCAGCTACACGGCACGCGCGGACATCACCCACCGGATCAATGTCCGGCGGCAGGCCGGGGCCAAACGTGCGTCCATGCGGGCGCATGCCTCGCAGGCCACCACCGATGGCTCCCAGAGCGGCGATCGCACCCTGGCTGCCTTCCTGCGCATCCCCCGGCCCCTCTACGACGCCGTCTTCGGACGCGAGTGGTTTCGGGACCCGGATGCGCAGGCATCCGACAAGCCAGGCGGCGTGCGCACCGACATCTTCGAAGGACTGCCGTGAGCAGGCGCACCAAACAGGTCATCCGGGCGGTCGTCGGCCTGGCGCTCGCCGTGGCGCTCATCGTCTGGGGGTTCCCACGATTCGCCAAGACGACGTGGAGTGAGGTCTTCGCGCACGTCACGGCCGTCTCGTGGTGGCAGGCGTTGGGTTTCCTCGGGCTCGTCCTCCTGGGTCTGGGCTGCTACACCCTGACGTTCACGGGTTCGCTCCCCGGTCTGAGCCGCTGGCGGGCGTTCATCGTCAACATCTGCGGGTCTTCGGTGAGCAACCTCCTGCCCGGTGGTGGGGCGGTGGGGCTGGCCGCGACCTACACGATCCTGCGGTCCTGGGGCTTCAAGAACCGTGACGTGTCAACATCCGCGATCGTCACCGCGGTCTGGAACACCCTTGCCCGGATCGCGCTCCCCATCGTCGCCATCGCCATGTTGTGGATCGGCAACGACGGTCTGCCGGCCTCGCTCACGACTGCGGCGATCGCGGCCACCGTGTCGGGACTGGCGATCTTTGGTGCTTTTGTCGCGATCCTCGCCAGCGAGAGGGCGGCGCAGACGATCGGGCGCGGCCTGGACACGCTCCTTGCGCCGTTGTTCCGGCGGCGCAAGCGCACCATGAGCATCGACGCGCTCGTCCACGACATGCGCGGGCGGGTCAATGAGGTCGTGCGCACGGGCTGGCTACAGATGTCTCTGGGCATGATCGGGTTCTTCGGGTTCTACTACCTGCTCTTCGTGTTGATCATGCACTCGGTCGGCGTGTTCATGCCGCTCGGGATCCTGTTCGCGGCGTTCGCCATCGGGCGCTTGCTCACCGCCGTCGGCGTCACGCCGGGAGGTTTGGGCGTCACCGAGTCCGCGACCATCGTGGCGCTCGTCGGCTGGGGAGCCGACGGGACTGCAGCCCTGGCCGGGGCCGTTCTCTTCTCGATCTTCACCCACCTCATGGAGGTCCCGCTCGGCGCCCTCGGCTGGCTCGTCTGGTCACTGAGCCCCCGCGTCAAGGACGCCACGGGCGAGGACCCCACCGACGAAGGCGCCCTCCCCGCCTGAAACACCGACGTATTGACCTTTGGTGGAGTTCTTCGCTGTGCTCCTCACCACACGAACGCGCAATGAGTCGGACGTGAGGAGGGGTCAGTCCTGGAGGAAGACGAGGGCCATCGGGGTCTGCTCGCTGCCCTGTCCGAGCGGATTGTCGGCGAACATCTCCTCGAACCGCGCCTTGTCACCGGGGACGTCACTGCCAAGGACATTGCGCCCGATGTCGTTGGCGTCCATGACGATCGTGCCGACAAACGACTCCTTGTAGGCCGCCGGCACCCGGGCTCGGATCCCTGCGGACAGCCGTGCAGCCACCTCGTCGGGGTCCTTGGGGGCGAGCTTGGCGGAGACATTGGACGGGTATGCGCTGTATTCGGTGGGGCCGTCAATGGCCGCGATGTCGTTGCCGACGAGCTCATAGAAGAGACCCTTGCGGCCGATGGCCTTGCCCACGGCACCGCCAGCAGCGGCATACAGGACGCGGGGAAGCCCGGCCTCCTCGATGGCGAGCTGCATCGTGAACGGTGAGCCCAGACCGATGCCGGCGGGCGTGCGGGTGACGTACTTGGACAGGACGCGGGCGGGCTTGCCGACCTTGATGTCCCAGATGAAGTAGGAGCGGCCCTGGGTGATGGCGATGATCTTCTCGGAGATGAAGAGATACCACCGACCCTGCGTTGTCTTGTCGTGCTCGGGGCCAGCCGACGGCAGGGTCGCGAAGAACTCCTCGATGCGCGGCAGCACCTTGGCATCAAGGTCGTCGCCTTTGTCGAAGAGCTCGGTGCGCAGCGGATAACGACGCACGGTCTCGCCGCGCTCGGTGGTGAGGTCGAGGGCCTTGCCAGCATTGGGGTCGACATCGGCCTTGGGCGCGGCCTGCACGGTGGCCTTGTCGACCTGGGGCGCCTCGTCGAAGTACTCCTGAAGCCACAACTCAAGGTTGATGAAGCGCCAGAACATCATGGTGTCAGAGTTGTTGCTGCCCTTGATCCAGCCCTCGAAGGCGTGGAGCACCTCGGTCTGGTTGAAGTAGGGGCGGTTCGCAAACGACTCGCTGAGGAAGATCGAGTAGAAGTGGTTCTTGAGCCGCATGAACCACTCGGACTGCGGCGTCGTGAAGCCAATCTTGTTGCGGCGACGATTAATCGACTCGGGCAGTACGCCGCGGGTCGCGTCACGCAGGATCCGCTTGTTCCAGCCGTCCTTGATGATCGCCTCGTCGGTGAGGCTGAAGATGAACTTCACGACCTCCTTGTCGAGGAACGGCACGCGCCCCTCGAGGCTGAAGCGCATCGTGTTCTTGTCCTCATAGCGCAACAGGCTAGGCAGGCTGTTGTGGAACAGGTCCTGGATGAGGCGCTTCTTGAGGTTGCTCTGCTCGACCGGGAACCGCTCGTCGGTGTAGCGCGACACGAACGACGAGTTCATGAGGGAGGTGACCGGCACATCCTTGCGGCCCTGAAGCTTGGCCTTGACGCGGAAGCGCCCGAGGCGGAAGAGCACATCGAGCGACTTGCTCAGCTCGGCCGCAGCAACCTTGGCACCCTGCGCGCGCAACTGGCGCAGATAGACGGCGTAGTAGGGGATGTAGCCGGCCATCATCTCGTCGGCTCCTTGGCCATCGAGCAGGACGGTGACGTGCTTGGTGGCCTCGCGCATCACCTGGAACTGCGCGTAGGGACCACTGGAGATGAGCGGCTCCTCCTGGGTGCGGATGAAGTCGCGCAGGTCAGCCTTGAACTCCTCGGGCTGCGGCAGGATCTTGTGCCCGTCGACGTGGCCCTCGCAGATCTCGAGGACCTCGTCGACGTACTTCTCCTCGTCGTTGATCGAGTTCGGGAAGACGGCGCTGAAGGTGTTCTGCTGCACACCAACCGACTGCGTGCGCTCGTCGCCCTCGTTGATGAGCTGGTTGATGATCACGGCAACGGCCGAGCTGTCGAGCCCACCCGAGAGCGACGTGCCGACGGGAACCTCGGACTGCAGGCGCAGCCGGATGGATTCGATCAGGCGCGCCTTGTATTCGGCCGCGGCGGCCTCGTCATAGGGACGCTGCTCCAGGGCCAGCTCACCGAGTTCTTCGCGCAGGCGGGTGAACATGCTTCGGCGTATGCCGTTCGCATCCGCTTCGAGCATCTCTCCCGGCTGCAGCCGCTCGATGCCGTCAAAGAACGTCTCGGTCCCGTCCTCGTGAGCGCGGAACTTGAGATAGCGATAGATCGACCGCTCGTTGGGCTTCTTCTCGTAGAGGCCGCTGGCAAGGATCGGGCGGATCTCGCTGGCAAACAGCAGTCCCTCGCCAAACCCACTCGCAACGTCTGCGGATTCGGTGGTTCTCGCGACCACATCCGCAGACGCAACGGAAGAAGCGGCGGGCACACGGCATACGTAGACGGGTTTGATCCCGAAGTGGTCGCGCGCCAAGGTGAGCCGCTGCTCGTCCCGGTCCCAGATGGCCAGACCGAACATGCCATTGAAGCGGTCGAAGGCCGCGCTGCCCCACTGGGCGAACGACTGGAGGACGACCTCGGTGTCGCTGTCGGTCTCGAACGTGCGGCCGAGACCCTCGAGCTCGGCGCGCAGGTCGAGGTAGTTGTAGACCTCACCGTTGTAGGCGATCGTGTAGCGGCCATCGCTCGTCGCCATCGGCTGCTGCCCGTGGGCCCGGTCGATGATCGAGAGGCGACGGTGCGCGAGCCCACAGGGCCCCTCGACGAAGACACCCTCACCGTCGGGGCCGCGGTGCTCCATGCAGTCGTTCATCGTGCCCAGGAGCGCCTCGTTGGCGCTCAGGCCGTAGTAACCGGCGATGCCACACATGTATGGGGGTCCTCAGTTCT
>JBDSIV010000089.1:0-19974 GCA_039917755.1 Knoellia sp.
GTCATCATGAAGAAGTCCAGGGCGCAGGAGCTGGGCCTGCCCTGGCTCGCCGAGATCGGCGCCCACGGCGTCGTCGCTGGACCGGACTCGAGCCTGCAGTCACAGCCCGCAAATGCCATCAAGAAGGCCTGTGAGCGAGCGGGCATCACGCCGGGCGACCTCACCGCGATCGAGATCAATGAGGCCTTCGCCGCCGTCGGCCTCGCTTCGACCAAGGAGCTCGGCGTCGACCCCGAGATCGTCAACCCCAACGGTGGCGCCATCGCCACAGGCCACCCGCTCGGCATGTCGGGTGCACGCGTCGTCCTCACTCTTGCCCACGAACTCAAGCGTCGAGGTGGCGGCACCGGCGCGGCGGCCCTCTGTGGCGGTGGAGGCCAGGGCGACGCCCTCCTTCTCACCGTGCCGAAGTCGAGCTGACCTCCCGCACAGTCGACGTCCCCTCCCTCGTTGCTGAAGCGAGAGAGGGACGTCCGCGTGCAGTGGCGCGACTCATCTCGCTCGTGGAGGACGGCCATCCCGCCCTGCCTGAGGTCATGGCCGCCCTCGCGCCGCACAGCGGTGACGCACACGTCATCGGGCTGACGGGCTCGCCCGGCGTGGGCAAGTCGACGACGACCGCGGCCCTCATCACCGCACTGAGGGGACAGGACAAGCGGGTTGCCGTCCTGGCCGTTGACCCGTCGTCGCCGTTCTCGGGTGGGGCGCTGCTCGGTGACCGGATCCGGATGGAGCAGCACGCCACCGACCCGGGGGTGTTCATCCGCTCGGTTGCCTCGCGGGGACACCTCGGCGGACTGTCGTTCGCCACGCCCCAAGCGCTGCGCGTCCTCGACGCAGCTGGTTTCGACGTCGTGCTCCTCGAGACCGTTGGTGTCGGCCAGTCGGAGGTCGAGGTGGCGGCGCGCGCAGACACGACAGTGGTCATCGTCGCGCCCGGGATGGGCGACGGCATCCAAGCGGCAAAAGCGGGCATCTTGGAGGTTGGCGACGTCTTCGTCGTCAACAAGGCCGACCGGGACGGCGCTGACGACACGGTCCGCGACCTGCGGCACATGATCCAGCTCGGCAACCGTGAGCGGTCCGTGGACTGGCGGACCCCGGTGGTGACGACGGTCGCGAGCCGAGGCGACGGCATACCCGATCTTGTGGATGCCCTTGCTGCACACTGGAAGTGGCTCACGGATTCGGGGGCACTCCTCAAGCGGCGCCGCCATCGGGCACAGGCCGAGATCGAGGCCATCGCGCTCGCCATCCTGCGTCGCCGGATGGGCGCCGAGGGCGGCCTCGTTTCCGAGGAGCTCGCCGCAGCCGTCGCAGGGGGAAACACCGATGTCTATGCCGCCGCGCACCAGGTCGTGGGAGCAGTGACGAGGAGCACCGCGCCCCAGTAGGGGGACACGGCTGAGTGGGAGCATTGCCTCTGGTGCACGTCAGGCCTGGCGACTGCCGCGAACCGGGCCGGACGGCATACGGTGGGTCCATGCTGGTTGCCTTCTCCGTCTCCCCGTCCGTCGCCGACGATCAGGGAGGAGTCACGGGTGCTGTCGCCGCAGCCGTGCGCATTGTTCGCGAGAGCGGTCTGCCCCATCGCACCGACTCGATGTTCACGACCATCGAGGGCGAGTGGGACGAGTGCATGGCCGTGGTCAAGGCCTGTGTCGAGGCCGTCGCTGTCCATGGGCCGCGCGTCTCTCTCGTGCTCAAGGCCGACGTCCGTCCCGGCCGCAGCGGTGAGCTCACCGGCAAGCTCGAACGACTCGAGGCCACGCTCGCCGACGGTTGATCCCACAGCCTGGACCCAGTGCAGCAGGTTGCGAAAACGTCACGGTTGCGACTACCCACTGCTCACCCCGGCTGGAACTCCCTGTGGCCGATGTCGATCGGCCAGCTGAGCGAGTCCGTCGGTGTGCACGCGTCGACGCTCAACCGGCAGACGGCCGCGATGATGCGCGACGGTCCGTCGAGCGCATCCCTGATCCCGAAGCGGCATGGCCCGCGCGTTCCTCGTCACGCCTGTCGGCAAGGAGCACCTCTGGGCCGACCGCCGCACCAACGTGTGTGGCCTGCGCAATGTTTGTGGTCGCATGGAAGCCTCGGACGGGGAGAAGCTGGTGGAGCCTCGTGGCCGGCTCAACGCAGACCTCGAATCTCACGAGGAACCAGCTTGGCCCCGCTGCTGAACGGGCCAGTCTCGGCCTTCAATTGTCGGAGAAAAGGGCGGTGAGCTCGGGGTGGGCTCGTCGGTAGCCCTCGAACAACGCGCGTGCCGTGGACACGGAGTCGACGAGCGGGTGCAGCGCGAAGGCCTTGACCGCAGCCTGCTCTGAGCCGGTCGTGGCCGCCTCGATCACGAGCCGCTCGACCGCCTTGACCTGCTGCATCAGCCCGAGCATGTGACCCTCCACTGGAGCCTGCGGGGTTGCTTTCGGACCCTTGCCGTCGACGACGCATGGGATCTCGACAACGGCGTCGTCCGGCATACCGGGCACTGCTCCACCAGCACGGATGTTGAGGATCATCGATGACGTCTCGCCACGGCTGATCGCCGCCATGATCGCGAGTGCCACCCCCTCGTAGCCACCCCCCGCGACGTCGGCCTCGTCGCGTTCCTCGCCCTCGGCGCGGGCCTCGCGCATGTAGGTGGCGTCGCGTTCCTCGCGGACCCGCCTCCACTCGGTTGCCGCTGTGTCGGGATGATCGGCGACCGTCGCATAGAAGGCGTCCTGCTGGTCGCGGAGGAACTCACCTCGCGTCTGCGGTGACGCAAGGATCGCAGCCTGGGCCTCCCGTCCGTAGTAGTAGTAGTAGAGGTACTCGTTGGGAATGGCGCCCAACGCCTGGATCCACTCGGGTCCAAAGAGCCGACCTTCCTCGAGTGTCTGGAGCGCCGCAGAGTCGGCGAGCAGGTGCGGCAGGTGGTCCGTGCCGTTAACACGCAGACCACGCAACCACCCAAGATGGTTGAGTCCGACGTAGTCGATCTCGGTCGTGGCCGTCTCGAGCCCCAGCGCACCCATTGCCCTGCGCGCCAACGCAATCGGCGAATCACAGATACCGATGACCCGGTCGCCGAGCACCTCCTGCATGGCCTCGGTGACGATGCCCGCAGGGTTGGTGAAGTTGATGAACCAGGCATCGGGCGCGACCGCGCGAGTGCGCCGAGCGATGTCGACCGCGACCGGAACCGTGCGCAGCGCGTAGGCGAGGCCACCCGGTCCCGTGGTTTCCTGGCCGAGCACACCCAGGTCGAGGGCGACCCGCTCGTCGAGGGTTCGTCCAGCGAGACCCCCGACGCGGATCGCGGAGAAGACGAAGTCAGCACCACGCAGGGCCTCATCGGGGTCGGTCGTCGCAGTCACGACGGGGGCGTGGCTGCTGCCGGCCCCCGCCTGCGTCAGCACCTGGGTCATGGCACCCAGGCGTCCTTGATCAAGGTCGTGCAGCACCACCTCGGTGACGCGCCCCTCGGACTCGTCACGCAACAGGGCGCCGTGGACCAGTGGCACGCGGAAGCCTCCGCCACCCAGAATGGTCAGCTTCACGCGAGGACCACCTCCACGCCGCGCTCGCGGCACTCGTCGAGTATTGCGGGGTCGGCACCGGGGTTGGTGACGAGGACGTCGATCTGGTCCACCCGGCATACGCGCAGGGTTCCTGAACCCGGGATCTTGTGGCCGTCGGCGACGAGGACGACCTCGCGGGCCGCTGCGATGAAGGCGCGCTTGACCGGCACCTCGACGAACGTCGAGTCCATGACCTGGCCACCGCCGGACAGGCCGCTCATGCCGATGAAGGCTCGGTCGAAGCCGATCTGGTGCACGGCGTCCTCGGTGAGCACGCCCACGAGCGAGTGGTAGGAGCGGCGCACCATCCCTCCGAGCAGGATGAGCTCGACCGACTCGTCAAACCGCAGGACATCGAGGACAGCGAGGCTGTTGGTGACCACGGTGATGGCGCGGCCGCGAAGCTCGCGCGCCAGCAGGGCCATGGTCGTGCCGATGTCGAGAGCGATGACCTCACCATCGCGCACCCGCAGAGCAGCCGCAGCCGCCACGAGCGACTTCTCGTGGGGGTCGGCGCGCGCGACCGCATCGAAGGGTCGTGTCGTGTCTGGGTCGGAGGCCGTGATGGCGGCTCCGCCGTGCACACGGGTCACCACGCCGGCGCGGTCGAGCTGGTGGAGGTCGCGGCGGATCGTCGAAGCGCTCACGTCGAGCGCGCTGGAGAGCTCGCTGACCGAGACGCTTCCGCCCTCGCGAACTCGGGCCAGGATCTCGTTGTGTCGCTGGACCTTCACGACACGAAACGTACCAAGAGTGCGCAGTTTCAGTCATGCGTTGCGGCAGTTTCGACGGTGGAGCGCGCTCGCGGAGGGGACAGACGTGCAAAAACGCGCACCAAGGTCTTGCGGTCCGGCTGATGTCACGACACGATGACGGAGTGCCGGTGGATCACCTCTACGACCCGCTCGCGTCGCTACGTCGCGACGGCGACCCGGCCGTCGACGTCTTCGTGCAGGGCATGGTCTTCCTCGACATCATCTTCACCGGCCTCCAGGCCATGCCCAAGAACGGCACCGAGGTGTGGGCCGAGGGGATGGGCTCCTGCCCGGGAGGCATCGCCAACCTGGCCGTGGCCGCCGCGCGGCTCGGCCTGCGGACCTCTCTTGGCGCGGCCTTCGGCGATGACGCCTACGGCGAGTTCTGTTGGCGCTCCCTCGAGGGACAGGAGCACATCGACCTCTCCCGCTCGAAGCGCTATCAGCACTGGCACACGCCGGTGACGGTGTCGGTCTCCTTCCATGGGGACCGCCGCATGATCACCCACGGTCACGACGCCCCCGAAACGGCGACGGAGATGATCGGAGCGGCACCACGGGCACGATCACTCCTGATCGACCTCGACGCAGACCGAGTGCTCGGTGAGGGGCATCCCGAGCGGCAGTGGGTCGAGCGGGCCGCCGCGGATGGCGCTCTGCTCTTTGCTGACGTGGGCTGGGACTCGACCGGACGCTGGTCGCCCACGGTGCTCGAGCAGTTGAAGCACTGCCACGCGTTCATGCCCAACGCCACGGAGGCCATGGCCTACACGCGCACCGACTCCGCGCACGACGCCCTCTATGCACTGGCCGACCTGGTGCCGCTGGCGGTCGTCACCAATGGGCGCGATGGTGCGCTCGCCATCGACTCGGCCACGGGGGAGGAGGCCTCGGTTCCCGCGCTGCGTGTCGAGGCCATCGACCCCACGGGGGCGGGCGACGTCTTTGACGCAGGAATCCTCGTAGGCAGCCTTGCCGGCTGGCCCCTGCTCGACCGGATGAACTTCGCGACGCTCTGCTCCAGCCTCGCCGTCCAGGAGTTCGGTGGCTCACTGGCCGCCCCGGGCTGGGGCGACCTCGCTGACTGGTGGCAGCGGGTGCGTCGCCAACCGACCTCGAATGCCGCCGCCCGCTCGGTGCAGCGCCGCTTCGCCTTCCTCGACGATCTCGTCGCCGAGGTCCCGCCAGGAGCGGTGCGCCGTGCCGCCGCGACCATTGCCAAACTGTCCGACGCCCAGGCTCCCGCCGCAGCCGATCGCCGTGAACCGCCCACCGAGGAGACCCCATGAACCGCACGCGCACCCTGCTCGTCGCACTCACAGCCGGGGCAGGCCTCGCGTTGAGCGCCTGTGCCCCCGGCGGCTCCGGCTCCGGGGACAACGCCTCGAACGCCCCCGTCCCGAGCGCCGTGAAGACCGACGCCGCTTCTCTCGGTGACGTCACGCTGACCGTCTGGGACCAAGAGGTGCGCGGCGGGCAGGCCAAACAGATAGAGACGCTCAACGCTGAGTTCCAGAAGAAGTACCCCAACATCAAGATCAAGCGGGTGTCCCGATCCTTCGACGACCTTGTCAAGACGTTGCGGCTGGCCCTGAGCGGCGCCGACGCCCCGGACGTCGTCGAGGCCAACAACACGCGCTCCCAGATGGGTGAGTTCGTCAAGGCGGGCCAACTCGTCAACCTGGACCCCTATGCCGCGGCCTACGGTTGGGACAAGCGCTATCCGCAGTCGGTGCGCAACGTTGCCTCCTATTCACCGGACGGCAAGACCTTCGGATCGGGCTCCCTCTTCGGTATGCCGCAGGTTGGTGAGGTCGTCGGCGTCTTCACCAATGAGGCCAAGCTCAAGACTCTCGGGATCAACCCGCCGAAGACCTGGGCCGAGTTCGACGCCGCGCTCGCGACCGCGAAGTCCAAGGGCGAGGTCCCGCTCGTTCTCGGCAACCTCGAGAAGTGGCCGGCCGGTCATGTGTTCGGCGTCGTCCAGGGCCGGTTCACCAAGGCCGACGACATCCGCAAGCTCGGCTTCGGTCAGGCCGGCGGCAACTGGGTGACACCGGAGAACACCAAGGCGGCCCAGACCATGGTCGATTGGGTCGACAAGGGCTACTTCAGCCCGGGCTTCAACGGCCTCGACTACGACCCCGCATGGCAGGGCTTCACCAAGGGCAAGGGTGTCTTCCTCATCGCAGGTTCCTGGCTCCAGGCAGACCTCTCGTCGGCCATGCAGACGGATGTCACGTTCTCGCTCCCGCCAGCACCTGAGGCAGGCGGCACACCCGTCACGACAGGTGGCACCGGGTTGCCCTTCGCCATCACGCAGAAGTCCAAGAACAAAGACGCCGCCGCGGCATACATCAACTTCCTCACCACTGCGGACGCGATGAAGGTGCTCGCCGAGAACGGCAACCTCCCCGTCGTCGAGACCGCCCAGCAGAAGGCACCCGACGCGTTGGCGACCGACATCTTCACGGCGTTCGGCGCGGTTTCCGAGGACAACGGGCTGTTGCCCTACCTCGACTGGGCGACCCCGACGATGGGTGACACCGTCGGCGCGACCCTGCAGGACCTCCTGGCCAAGAAGGTCACGCCGCAGAAGGCGCTCGAGGCGCTCCAGAAGGACTACGGCGACTTCACCGCCAAGTGATGGCGGCGCGCACCCGGGCCCTCGGCCCGCCGGGGGAGCCTCGGCGCATCGGCTATCTCTTCGTCCTTCCGGCTTTCCTTGTGTATGCCGTGTTCGCCCTTTATCCGCTGCTCAAGGCCGTCTACCTGTCGCTCTTTCACTGGGACGGCCTCTCCGTCGGCACGTGGGCGGGGATGTCGAACTACCAGGAGGTGCTCACCGACGAACGGCTCCGGGCCTCCTTCGGACACGCGCTGGTCCTCATGCTCTTCTTTGCAGTGGTGCCACTGTTCGTGGGGCTCGTGCTCGCCGCAATCCTGCACCGAGCAACCGTGCGTGGGCTGGGCTTCTTCCGGACCGTCGTGTTCCTGCCGCAGGTTGTGGCCATGGTCGTCATCGCTGTGGCGTGGAAGCGGATCTATTCTCCGGACGGGACGATCAACTCGGTCCTCACCTCCATCGGGCTGGAGTCCTGGACGCGGGGGTGGCTGGGGGAGTACGCCTTTGCCCTGCCGGCCGTCGGCCTCATCGGGACGTGGTTCGAGAGCGGGCTCGTCACTGTGCTGCTGCTCGCCGGGATGGGGCGGATCCCGCGTGACCTCTTCGAGGCGGCCCGGCTCGACGGTGCAGGGGCCGTGCGCGAGTTCTTGGCGGTCACCCTGCCGTCCGTGCGCGGCGAGATCGCCGTGGCCCTGACGCTCACCGTCATCGCCGCACTGAAGACCTTCGACCTCATCTACATGACGACGTCGGGTGGACCAGGGCACACCACGACGGTGCCCAGCTATGAGGTCTATCGCCAGGCGTTCGAACTCGGGCAGGTCGGGCTCGCCTGCACCATCGGTGTCTGTCTCACCGTGGTCATCTTCGCCATCAGCTTCGTCATCACCAGGGTTGGCGACAGGGTGGCCGACTGATGCGCGTCTCGACGTCCGAGCGGACGATGAACTACGTCATCCTCATGGCGTTCGCCGTGTTCGCGATCTATCCGATCCTCAGCATCGTCATCGCCGGGCTCCAGCCGGACGCCGAGGCCCAGGGTGGGCTCGGCAACCTCGCGCAGGCCTGGGAGATCGGCCGTTTCGGCAGCTACCTGCGGACCAGCTTCGTGGTGTCCGCGTTCGTCGTGGCCGTGAGCACGGTCCTGTCGGTTCTGGCGGGATTTGCCTTCGGGACAATGCGGTTCAGAGGAGCGGATGTGCTGTTCTATCTCATGCTCATCGGCATCATGATGCCGGCCGAGGCGATCGTCGTGCCCCTCTTCTTTGACCTGCGCGCCATCGGTTTGACCGACACCTTCTGGGCGATCGCCCTTCCCCAGGTGGCGCAGTCGGTGGCCTTTGGGACCTTCTGGCTGCGAGCGGCGTTCCGGTCGAGTGCGCGATCCCTCATCGAGGCGGCTCGCCTCGATGGCGCCTCAACGGGCCGCATCCTCTGGCAGGTGCTCGTGCCGCTGGCCCGACCCGCGATCGTCACCCTCATCGTGCTGACGTTCATGTGGACCTGGAACGAGTTCCTCATCCCGCTCGTCATGATCCCGACCAACGAGGCGTTGCGCACGGCACCCCTGGGGCTTGGGTTCTTCTCCGGTCAATACACCCAGGGGTATGCCCTCCTTGCGGCCGGCGCCACCATCGTCGCGCTCCCGGTCGTCGTCGTCTATCTCTTCCTCCAACGGCACTTCATCGCCGGGATGCTGGAGGGGGCAGTGAAGGACTGAGACGCGCCGTCAGCTCGCCGGCGCCCGGAGTTCGATGAGCCAAAGATCCGTTGCTTCGTGGGTGCGAGTGCGTGCCGGCGCGTGCGGCTAGCGTGCTCCTGTGCCCAAGGACCTCAGACTGCCCTTCGACCCCATCGCCCGCGCCGGTGAACTCTGGCGTGCGCGATGGGGCGCAAACAGTGAAGTGTCGCCCATGGTCACGGCCACGTCGATCATGCGCGTGCAGCAACTGCTCCTCGCCGAGTTCGACACCATTGCCGGTCGACACGGACTGACCTTCGCCCGCTACGAGGCCCTCGTGTTGCTTGCCTTCAGCCGGGACGGCCGGCTGTCGATGGGGCGTATCGGTGAACGCCTCATGGTGCACCCCACGAGTGCGACCAACATCGTCCAGCGCCTCGCTGCCCAAGGTTTCGTGGAGCGCATGGCCAACCCTGCTGACCGGCGAGGTGCCTTGGCTGTGATCACTGACACCGGGCGCGCGTCGATGGAGGCGACGACGACCGAACTGGAGGCCGCGAAATTCGGGCTCGGGATGCTCGGGGCAGACGAGCAGGCCACGCTGTTCTCCCTGCTCAGGGGTGTGCGCGTGGCTGCCGGAGACTTCATCGACGATGACGAAGAGGACGTACCCGAAGCCGTGTCCGATCGCCCCTGACGGGCGCTCGCCTCAGGGATCTCGGCTTCCTCCCGCTGGAACGCGATTTGGCTCTGCGACTTCCCTTTGTCATGGTTGAGGGCAGCCCGTGACCGAAATGAGACATTTCGGCACCGTCCCATGTTCCAGATCAAAGGACCCTGCATGCCCACGCTCGCCAAGCAGGCCATTGGTGGTCTCCTCGCCCTCATCGGGCTGGTGCTCACCGTCATCGGCCTCTGGTACGCCCTCCACCTCGGTGGCAGTGGTACCGCGACCTTCTCTTCGACGACCACGGGAACCAACCCGGTTCTCGTCCCGCCGACCGTTCTCAACCGTGTCGACGGCGACGTCAAGGTCACCGTCACTCCCCGCAAGGGTGGCGCTGTCTGGCTCGCCGCGGCCACGCCCTCCGATGCTCAGGCGGTCCTCGGCAAGACCGTGCACACGACCGTCACAGGCGTGAGCACGCAGCCGTGGCAGCTCGAGACCACGACGGGCGGCACCGGCGACGCGCCCGCGCTGTCCACCTCCGACGTTTGGCGCAACACAGACACCGCTGACGGTGCCGTCACGATGACGATCGAGCAGACCAACGCGCCCGAGACCGTCATTGCCCAGGCCACCAAGGGCCAGCTCCAGCGCATCGACCTCACCTGGGAGCGCAAGTCCTGGTTCGTCCAGTCCGTCATTGCTGCCCTCGTCGGGCTCTTCCTGCTCCTGAGCGGCCTCAGCCTGCTGTGGAGCTCACGTCACCCCAACAGGCCCAGGCGGAGCACCCACACCGCTGATGAGGTTCCGCCACCGACAGTCCCGCGGGCGCCAGGGGCCAAAGCACCCACCGCAGAACCGATCCACGAGGAGGGGACTTCATGATCCGCCTCAATCGTCGCCGCGTCACCACCTCCCTCGCCGGCCTGACCCTTGCCGCAAGCCTGTCCGGCTGTGGTCTCGGCGCCAGCATCGTCGGAGTCCACGATGCTCCGGCCGAGCGCACCGACACCGCGCCCCTCAACGTCGACGGCGCCGAGAAGGTCGCGGCACGAGTCCTTGATGCGGCGGCAGCGGCCCGCTCGGCCAAGGGTCCCGCCGCCGCCGAGGCGCAGCCAGCCGTCCTCGCGGACGCAGCACTGGCCCAGGCCCAGGCAGCGATTAAGCTGGGCGCCGTCACCGCGTCCGACCCGCTCTCGCAATCAAGTGATCCTCAGGTCGTCGCCATCTCCAGCGGGAAGGCGTGGCCTCGGGCGATCCTCGTCGGCACCCTCGACAAGGCGAGCAAGACGCAGACATTGCACGTGCTCATGTCCACGTCCGCGACGGATCCGTTCAAGGTCTACACCTCGGTCCCGATGTTGCCCGGCACGAGTATTCCCGCCATGGGCGACCTCGCGCAGGGCTCGCCCCTGGTCCAGGCCACGGACAAGGCCGGTGCACAGCTCAGTCCAACAGACGCACTCACGGGCTACGCCGCGGGGCTGAACTACCCGAAGCCGACCGTCAACACGTCGATTCCCACCTCCGACGCCTACGCCACTGCGCTGCGCACGTCGGCGGCTGGGCAGGTCAAGTCGCTGGGCAAGCTCGCCTCCTTGACCGAGAAGCACACCTTGGTGCCCGCCAACACGATCGCCTTCCGTCTGGCGAACGGTGGCACGGTGACGTTCGGTCAGCTGACGCGCGCGGACGTCATCACCGCGAGCAAGGACGCCAAGGAGCTCGTCATTCCGGGCACCTACAGCAAGCTCGTCGGCAAGACCAAGGCGAGCAAGAACATCACCATCAACAGCCTCGAGAACATCGTGATGGTCGTGCCCGCGACCGGCCCCACCTCGACGGTCGGCGCCGACGAGCAGCTCGTCTCAGCAACCGCTGAGTGAGCCCGCGGCTCAACCCTGACCCGGTCCCGCGCCCACGGCGTGGGACCGGGTCAGTCATTTGAGAGGATTGACGACATGAGTACCACCCCCACTCCGCCCTCAGGCGCGCGCGGCGCCATCGACCTGTCCGCCCTCGGAGCTCCACCGGTTCCCACCACACCCGCCACCGTGGGTGGGTCACCTGGTGCCGACGCCACGGGGCTCCCCGACGGGGTCCTGGTCCAGGCCACCGATGCCACCTTCTCCGAGGTGATGAACCGGACGCTCCAGGTGCCTGCCGTCCTCGTTCTGTGGTCCTCGGCGCACGAGCAGACCGTGGGCTTGGCCGAGCGTGTGGCCGCGGTCGCTGCCCAGCTCGAGGGGCGCCTGTTCGTCGTCTCGGCTGACGTGCAGACCTCCCCGGCCATCCTCCAGGCCTTCCAGCAGGTCATTGTCCAGGCGTTTGGGCAGCTCACCGTCCCCGTGACCTTCGGCCTGCTCCAGGGCCAACCGGTCCCGCTCTTCCCGGGCCTACCCCAGGATGAGGAGATTCGCACGGTCCTTGACCAACTCGTGCAGGCAGCAGTTCAGAACGGCATCACTGGCCGGGTGGACCTTGGTCCCGTCCCTGGCGGTGGCGACCCCGGTGAGGACGAGGAGCCGGAGCTGCCCCCGCTTCTGCAGGAGGCCTACGACGCCATCGACCGGGGCGATCTCGACGCTGCTGTCGCCGCCTACGAGAAGGCACTGGTCGCCAACCCCAAGGATCACGAGGCCGAGCTGGGTCTCGCACAGGTGCGGCTCATGCAGCGCACTGAGGGTCTCGATCCTGTGGCGGTGCGTTCGACTGCTGCCTCGGCACCCGAGGACGTGGACGCGCAGATCGCGGTCGCGGACCTCGACGTCCTCGGTGGCCATGTGGCCGACGCCTTCACCCGCCTCATCGACGCCGTGAAGGCGACGGAGGGGGAGGACCGTGACAAGGCTCGCACCCATCTGCTGGAGCTGTTCAACGTTGTGGGCAACCACGACGAGCGCGTGCGCAAGGGTCGCACCGCGTTGATGAACGCGCTCTTCTGAGGTGCCGCCCAAGTTGCTCGACGACCACGTCCGGTTCCGGTTTGCCGGTGAGCCGGACGCCGTCGGGGTGTCCCTGGACTGCGATCCCGTCGTCCCTGGCGAGCGCGAGTTCGCTCTGGTTGATGACGTTTGGGAACTCGCCCTGCCACGGCCAGACCTGCAACGCCTTGAGTACCGCTTCATCGTGACTCGGCCCGCCGAGGGCGGTGTTGATGCCGAGACCATCCTCGACCCCGACAACCCCGTGGTGGTCGAGACCGCCTTCGGCTCGCGATCGGTGATGCAGATGCCGGGGTATGCCGTGCCCTCCTGGCTGTCTGCACCCTCTGTCGTCGGCCGGTTCACTCCGATCGCGCTCGAGGGTGAGACGGTCGCCGACGTCCCGGTGACGATCTGGGAGCCCGAGGGCAGTGAAGGACAGCGGTTGCCACTGTTGCTCGTCAATGATGGGCCGGAGTACGACCAGCTGGCCTCCATCACCCAATACAGCGGCGCCATGATTGAGTCGGGCGCGCTGCCTCCGCACCGGTTGGCCCTTGCCCATCCTGTCCTACGTGATGCTTGGTACTCAGGATCGCCCAAGTATCTGAGAACAATTGCGGGACAGGGGTTCTCGCGCATTGCCGAGCATTCACCGATCGAGGGACCTGTCGTCGTCATGGGCGCCAGCCTCGGGGGTCTCACAGCCTTGCTGGTGGGACTGCTCGAGGTTGACGAGATCGGGGGAGTGTTCTCGCAGTCAGGGTCGTTCTTCCAACACAGGCACGATGGCCAGGAAAGTTCCTACAAGTACTTCGACCGAATCTCGCGGCGTGTCCAGGAGATCCTCGACATGCGATCGGTGGCCAGGCCGCTTCGGATCGGGCTGACGTGCGGGTCACTCGAGGAGAACGCGGCGAACAACCGCGACATTGCCACGGCCCTACGACGGGCCGGGCACGACGTCACCCACACCGAGGTCGCCGACCTCCACAACTACACCGCGTGGCGCGACGCGTTTGAGCCTCATCTCACCGAAGTGTTGCAAGACGTGTGGGGCAACGCGCAAGGATAGGGAGCATGCACCGCGCCGAGGCCCGCCTTCCCGTGCCGGGCCTCGACACCGAGCTCCGGGTGGTCCGTCACGGCCACTACGGCCGCCCTCTCCTGGCCTTCCCGTGTGAGGGGGGCAGCGCCGCGGACTTCGAGGGTCGTGGCCTGTTGGACTCGGTGCGAGACCTCGTCGACGCAGGCCGGGTCACTGTGTTTGCGGTCGACTCGTTGGATGGATGGACGTGGTCAGCCAACGACATCCCCACTGACGCGCGGGCAGCGCGGCACGGCGCCTATCACGCGTGGATAGAGCAGGCGGTCGTTCCCTGGATCGCCCAACAGACTGGCGGGCAACCCGAACTCATCACCTTCGGCGTGTCCCTTGGGGCCTACCACGCAGTGCAGTTCGCCCTGCAGCGCGCGGACCTCGCGCCCTTGGCCATGGGCTTCTCGGGCAACTACGACCCGACGACCTGGAACTCGTGGGGAGACCTTGACGATGCGACCTACTTCGCCAACCCCACGGCATACCTGCCGGGTTTGGAAGGTGAGCACCTCAACTGGCTCCGCTCACGGTTGTCCGTGCTGCTCGTCGTCGGCGAGGGGCCGTTCGAGACGACCCCGACGGGGGCGCTGCCGTCGACTCGGGCCTTCGCTGATCTGTTGGCGAGCAAACAGATTCGGCACCAGCTCGACGTGTGGGGCATGGACTGCGCGCACGACTGGCCATGGTGGCAGAAACAGCTCGCGCACCACCTCCCACGATTCGTCTGATCACTGACAGCATCAGCAGCACCAACGAAGGGACGCACATGACACCGAAGACCGACCACCTCATCGGACTCCTGCTTGGCGCGGAGGATGACTGGCCGACAGCCTTCGAAGCCATGGCTCGTCGTCTCGGTGTGATCCGGACTGCTGACGGACTGGATCACCGGGTGAGCACCGAGCGCCTGTCCATCGAGCCCTTCAACCTGCGCGACCGCCCGCGTCAGGACTTGGTGATCGATCGGCTCGCGCACTGGTACTACCACCCGCGCGAGTGGCTCAAAAAGGTCTCTCTGATGGACGATGTGTATCTGCTCAACAGTCCCTTCACCTTCCAGTCCATGGAGAAGCACTCGGCCTACTGCGCGCTCATGCGGCTGGGCATGCATGTCCCCGACACCGTTCTCGTGCCCTACAAGAACCCGGTCGACAACTCGCGCTGGGCCTACACGTCGAGCCGCTACAACCAGCCCTTCGACCTCGACGCCATCGCTGACGAGCTCGGCTACCCGATGTTCATGAAGCCCTTCGACGGCGGCGCTTGGCGCGGAGTCTCGATGATCAAGGACCGCGAGGCATTGCACCACGCCTACGACGACTCCGGTGAGATGCTCATGCACCTGCAGAAGGCGGTCGACGGGTTCGAGGTGTTTGCCCGCGCGCTGACGATCGGGCCCGAGACGATGGTGATGAACTTCCGTCCCGACGAGCCGATGCACAACCGCTATTCCGTCGACCACGGTTTCCTCTCGCAGGAGGCGGGTCGGGAGGCGATCACCATCGCCCAGACCGTGAACGCGTTCTTCCGGTGGGAGTTCAACTCCTGCGAGATGCTGGTGCGCGACGGTGTCCTCTACCCGATCGACTACGCCAATGCCTGCCCTGACGTGGCGGTCACTTCGCTGCACTACTACTTCCCCTGGGCGATGAAGGCGCTGCTGCGCTGGTCGGTCTACTGCACCGTGACCGGACGCAAGAACCGCACGCAGGTCGACACCGACCCGTGGTTCGCCATCGCCGACGACCCGGCGCTCGACTACCAGGGCAAGCTCGCGGCATACCAGGCCATGTCCGACGACTACTTCGAGACCGAGCGCTATCAGGAGTTCTGCGCGGCCTCCTTGCCGCACGTCGACGAGATGATGCACGAGTGGATCGGGTCCGACGATTTTCGCAAGATGCTGCAGACCACGATCCACCAGACCTACCCGCCCCACGAGTGGGAGAAGTTCGAGGGACACTTCGGCGGGCTGCTGGGCATGTGGCTCACCGACGAGCAGCACCGCCTGGGGTCGGCCACCGGCACCTGAACCGCCGTGGGTCGGGGGCCGTGTGACGAGTCGGGGTCTCTCTGACACCCGACTCGTCACGCAGTCCCCGACTCGTCGATCGAGGTCGTGGCGTCAGTTGCCGAGGGCCGCCGAGACGACGTCCTTGGCCTCCGCCTGGACCTGGGCCAGGTGCTCGGGTCCTTGGAAGGACTCGGCATAGATCTTGTAGACGTCCTCGGTGCCGCTGGGACGGGCTGCGAACCAGGCGGAGTCGGTGACGACCTTGAGGCCACCGATCGCCGCACCGTTCCCGGGTGCCTCGGTCAGCTTGGCCGTGATCGCCTCTCCTGCAAGGGTTTCGGCGGTCACTGCCTGGGGGGACAGGGCGGCCAGTTTGGCCTTTTGCTCGCGGTTCGCCGGTGCGTCAATGCGCGCGTATGCCGGTGTGCCGTGTTGTGCAGTCAGCTCGCGATAGTGCTGGCTGGGGCTCTTGCCCGTTGCGGCGAGGATCTCAGAGGCGAGCAGCGCGAGGATGATGCCGTCCTTGTCGGTCGTCCACACCGAGCCATCCATGCGCAGGAACGATGCCCCGGCGGACTCCTCGCCGCCGAAGGGCCCCGAGCCGTCGAGCAGCCCCGGCACGAACCACTTGAAGCCGACCGGCACCTCGACGAGCCGGCGTCCGAGATCGGCGGCAACTCTGTCGATCATCGAGCTCGACACAAGAGTCTTGCCGATGAAGCCATCGTCGCGCCACTGCGGACGCGCACCGCCGTAGAGGTACTGGATTGCGACCGACAGGTAGTGGTTGGGGTTCATCAGGCCGGCGTCGGGCGTGACGATGCCGTGGCGGTCGGAGTCGGCGTCGTTGCCCGTGGCGATGTCGTACTCGTCCTTGCGGCTGATGAGCGAGGCCATGGCGCTGGGGGAGGAGCAGTCCATGCGGATCTTCTCGTCCCAGTCCAATGTCATGAAGCGCCAGGTCGCATCGACGAGGGGGTTGACGACGGTGAGGTCGATGCCGTGCCGGTCGGCAATGGCCCCCCAGTAGTCCACGGCTGCACCACCGAGCGGGTCGGCGCCGATCCGGATGCCCGCGTCCTTGATCCTGGCGAGGTCAACGACGTTGGGCAGGTCATCCACGTAGGTACCCATGAAGTCATAGGACTGCACGCCAGCACGCGCGCGAGAGAACGGGATTCGTTTGACGCCCTCCAGTCCACCGCGGATCAGCTCATTGGCTCGGGCCGCGATGACCTTGGTCGCGTCGGAGTCCGCGGGCCCCCCGTGGGGAGGGTTGTACTTGAACCCACCATCGGAGGGCGGGTTGTGCGACGGCGTGACGACGATGCCGTCCGCGAGACCGGCACCGGACGGCATACGGTCCACGCCAGTGATCTTGCCCCGGTTGGCCGTGAGGATCGCGTGCGACACCGCAGGGGTGGGCGTATAGCGGTCGGCAGAGTCCACGAGCACGGTGACGTCGTTGGCCCCGAGGACCTCGAGCGCGGTTGCCCAGGCGGGCTCCGACAAGCCGTGCGTGTCTCGCCCGATGAACAGCGGTCCATCAAAGCCCTGGGCGTTGCGGTATTCGACGATCGCCTGTGTCGTCGCGAGGATGTGGTCCTCGTTGAACGCGGTGTTGAGGGATGAGCCGCGGTGCCCCGAGGTGCCGAAGGCGACCTGCTGGTCGATGTCGTCGGGGTCCGGTTTGAGCGCGTAGTAGGACGTGACCAAGTGTGGGACATCGACCAGGTCAGAAGGCTGGGCGGGCTGTCCTGCACGCGAATTCGTCATGAGATGTCCTCTTGGGCCACAGTTTTTCCACCGGTGACGGCGGTGCCTTCCCCAGCGTCTGCGTTGATGGTCGTTCTAGCCGCCGTGTCCGCAGACGTCGCGGGGTCGCTCTCGCTGACGACGGGAGCGAGGTAGAGCGTCGTGAGACCGGCAAGACGCACGGTGACGTGGAACGGTTGGTTGTTCCAGCCCTCCTCCACAGCGTTTTGCTCGAGATCGGCCTGGCTCGAAGTGCCGTGCTGGTCATAACCACTCGTGTCGAGCACCACCCGCCACCGACCACCGAACGGCACGCCGACGCGCAGCCACTCCTTGGCGTCACCGCCGAAGTTCACAACCGTCGCGACGACATCGCCGCTCTGGCGTCCGGCGTCCTCGAAACGCAGGAACGAGTAGGTGTTGCCCTGGTTGTCGTCGGCGTCCAGCCACTCAAAGCCGGCCGGCTGGGAGTCCAGGGCCCACAACGCCGGGTGGGCGCGATAGAGGCGGTTGAGCTCCTTGACGAGGTTGTGGACCCGGTAGTGCCCGGGCTGGTCGAGGAGCCACCAGTCGAGCGACTTGCCATCGGCCCACTCGCTGGCCTGGGCGAACTCGCACCCCATGAAGAGCAGCTGCTTGCCGGGGTGAGACCACATGTAGGCGAGGAAAGCCCGGACGGTGGCGAGCTGCTCTGTCCGGTTGCCGGGCGCCTTGTTGACGAGCGATCCCTTGCCGTGGACGACCTCGTCGTGGCTGATCGGCAGGACGAAGTTCTCGCTGAACGCATACATGAGGGCAAAGGTCACTATGTCGTGGTGGTGCTGGCGGTCGTAGGGCCGCTCACCGAGATAGCGCAGTGAGTCGTTCATCCAGCCCATGTTCCACTTCAGCCCGAACCCGAGCCCCCCGCCGCTCGTCGCCTTGGTGACGCCGGGCCAGGACGTCGACTCCTCGGCGATGGTGACAATGCCCGGGACCCGCTTGTAGGCGGTGGCGTTGGTCTCCTGGAGCAGCCCGATGGCCTCGAGGTGCTCGCGTCCTCCGTGGACGTTGGGGAGCCACTCGCCGTCGTTGCGGGAGTAGTCGAGATAGAGCATCGAGGCGACCGCGTCGACGCGCAGGCCGTCGATGTGGAACTCCTCCAACCAATAGAGCGCGTTGGCGACGAGAAAGTTGCGGACCTCGAGCTTGCCGAAGTCAAAGATGTGGGTGCCCCAGTCGGGCTGGTCGCCGCGCCGCGGGTCCGGGTGCTCATAGAGCGGCAAACCGTCGAAGCGAGCCAGAGCCCACTCGTCACGTGGGAAGTGGCCCGGCACCCAGTCGAGGATGACGCCGATGCCGGCTTGGTGCAGCGTGTCGACGAGGAACTTGAAGTCGTCGGGAGTGCCAAAGCGTGAGGTCGGCGCGTAGTAGCCCGTGACCTGATAGCCCCAGGACGGACCATAGGGGTGCTCCATCACCGGCATGAGTTCGATGTGGGTGAAGCCGAGATCGACGACGTAGTTGACCAAGTGTTCGGCGAGCTCGCGGTAGGACAGGCCCTGACGCCACGACCCGAGGTGCACCTCATAGACGCTCATGGGCCCGGTGTGCGGGTTGCCCGAGCCGCGGGCCGACAACCACGCGGAGTCCCCCCACTCGTGGGTGGCCTCGTCGATGACGGACCCGGTGAGCGGAGGGATCTCGGTGCGCCTGGCCATCGGGTCGGCCTTGGCTCGCACGATGTCGTCGGCGCCTCGGATCTCGTACTTGTAGATCGCGCCTGCACTGAGCTCCGGGATGAAGAGCTCCCAGACACCACTGGTGCCGATGAGCCTCATCGGGTGGGCACGAGCGTCCCAGCCGTTGAAGTCACCGAGGACACGCACGGCCTTGGCGCGTGGTGCCCACACCGCGAAGGACGTGCCGCGCACGGTGCCGAGCGGGCCGGGATACTCGCGCACGCGCGCCCCCAGCACCGTCCACAGTTCCTCGTGACGGCCTTCGCCGACGAGGTGCAGGTCGATCTGGCCGAGCGTGGGCGCGAAGCGGTAGGGGTCGTCCTGGAGGTGCTCGATGCCGTCGCCCCAGGAGACGAGCAGACGGTAGTCCATCGTCTCGGTGACACCCTCCCGCACTGCCGACCACACACCTTCGGCCTCATGATCGAGGGTCAGCTCCTCACCGTCCTGGAAGCGGACCCGCACGGACGCGGCCAGAGGACGCAGGGCGCGGATGCGCAGCCCGCCGCCCTCGAGGTGTTGACCGAGGAGGTCGTGCGGCTGCTGGTGCCGACCCTGGATGAGGGCACTGATCGCGCCGCTGACTTCGTGAGCAGGGGTCGGGGTCACGGGGTGTCCTCCTGAGGGGCGGGCTGAGCGGACGTGGGCGTGGCCGTCGAGAATTCCGAGGCCAGCCGTTCGATGGCAGCGAGCGGGATGTCAACCCACGACGGTCGGTTGCGGATTTCGTAGACGACTTCATACATCGCCTTGTCGAGTTCGAACGCGGCGAGAAGCGCGGGCCGCTCGCGCGGATCCTCGCCACTGCTGGCGGCATAGCCATCGAGGAAGGACTGCTGGGCGCGCGTGACCCAGTCACGTGCGTTCGCGGTGCTCGAGTGCTCAATCGCACCGCCGGCGTAGTCAAAGCTGCGCAGCATCCCCGCGATGTCACGGATGCGCTGGTCGGGCTGGCTTCGCTCGACAAGCGGTCGCAACGGCTCACCCTCGAAGTCGAGCAGGACCCATCTGCCGTCAGCTTTGAGCAGCACCTGGCCCAAGTGGTAGTCGCCGTGAATGCGCTGCAGCGCAGGCCAGCTCACCTGCTCGGCAGCATCGAAGATAGTGGAGACCGCCTCGTCGTGATCATGCAGCGCACCGACCTCGGCAGCGGCTGCGGCGTAGCG
>JBDSIV010000090.1:0-27316 GCA_039917755.1 Knoellia sp.
ACACGACCGCCGGCTGCCACCGCCGCGCAGCACCCGAGCAGGACGGCGATCCCGATCACCATCCGGAGCGAGACCGGCTCATGCGGTGTGTCCAGGAGGCTCGGGACCAGGCCGGCATAGCCCACGAGCAAAATCAGCCCGATGGCTCTCACGACACGCCGACGTGACAGGGCCAGGCTCATGCCCAGATATCCCGGCAGCAGGAGAATGCCCAGCCCCAGTCCGACGACGATCGACGGCAGGGCGAGGAGCTTCCACCCCCGCGGCCGATGTCGCAGCTTCACGTCATACGCCGCCGAGAAGGAAAGGCCCGCGACGGTGAAGAGGGCGACGATGAGGCTCGTCCCACCCCACGTGAACTCCGGGTCCCGGGCAAACAGGGCCATGAAACCCCGTGCGGCGAGGCCGGTCAGCGCCCCGAGGACCAGCCCCGCACCAAGGTGGCGGAGGAGCCTCACCACGACACCGTGAGACAGGCGAGGCGAGCACCTGCACCACCGGTCGTGGGGTTCGTCGGCAAGGCGTGCACGACGACAGAACGGGAGCCACCCTCGGGGACGAACGGCACCGTGGCCGTCCCCGTACCTGCACCGTCGACGACCGTGAAGTCGAGCCAGAACTCCGTCTGGTTGCTCACCTCCGCCGTCCCGCCGCTGTGCACGTGGGAGTTGTAGTGGGGACCGGCTGCAGCTCCGTCACCGGCGATGCACGGACCGTCGTGAAGGTGTGCACCGAAGGTCTGCCCTTCGGCGGCGGCGCCGATGCCCTTGACCGTGAGGACCGCGTGGCTCGCGCCGTTGTTGGACTGGACGATCTGGACCCGGGCCCGGGCTCCGTCGAAGGGTCCGGACACGCTGGGCGCGAAGTCACGCAGTGGCCCGTCCGTGCGCACGAATGCGCCAAGTGCCAACGCAGGGGTGGCCGTGAGGAGGACGATTGCGGTAGCAGCAACGGCCGTCCGCTTGTGGGTGGAGGTGAGCATCGGATGTCCCTTCTTCGAGGTCGACGAGGTGCCGACACCAAGGCAGACGCGCCTCGGCCGGCATCGGGTGACACTGCGAACACCGTTGAAAAACACGGGTTTCCGCGTCACCCACCCTCGTCACCTCGCGCGTCTGTCAGGGTGATGGACACCGTTGCCGAGCTCGCTCTCTCCCCACCCGACGTCGAGGTCGCCCCCGACGTCCTTGAGCTGTTCGCGCGGGAGGCGGCCTCGCTCACGAGGCTGGCGCGCTTCTATCTTGATGACCGGACCGCCGCCGAGGACCTCGTGCAGGAGGCCTTCATCCGATGGTCGCGTTCGGCGAACCGAGTCCGGCAACGCGGCAGCGCGGCGGCATACCTGCGTTCCATCGTCATCAACCTGGCGCGGGACCACAACCGTCGGGGACTCGTGTCGCTCCACCATCGACCACCGGCGCTGCCCGACGCACGATCCGCGGAAGAGGATGCGACCACGCGGGCAGAGCGACAGGAGGTCATCGACGCACTGCGCTCCCTGCCCCGTCGACAGCGTGACTGCGTGACCTTGCGCTACTACCTGGACCTGTCGATCCCCGACATCGCCGCGACTCTCGACCTGTCGGCCAACACCGTGAAGACCCATCTACAACGCGGGCTCTCGCGGCTCGCCCTCACCCTGGAGGCCAAGCGATGAGTGATCTCGAGGACCGACTCACCCGAGCCCTGTCCGACTACCCGATGGAACCCTCACCTGACCTGTTCGAGCGGGTTGTCGAGAGCATCGCGGCCGATCGCGTCCGGCGCCGCGAGCTCCTGCGGTGGGTTTTCGCGGGAACCCTCCTCGCTGCCCTGGCCGTCACGGCCGCCCTCACCCTGACCCCCCGAGTGAACGGAAGCCTTGCCATGCCCTGGTGGATCCTCGAAGTTGCCACGAACCTCGCACTCGTCCTCATCGCCGTGTGGCTCGGGCCGTTCATCAAACGGTTCGGACGGGCCTACGCCGCCGACGTGTTCCATGACAACCCGCTGACCGGCAAGAGCTACATCGTTCTCACCGACATCGTCTACTACCTGATCTTCGTGGCGTACATCCTGTTCTCGGTCAAGGTCGCACCGGAACCTGAGTGGTCGGTGCTGCAGCCGGTCTCGAACGTTACTGCGGGCCAGGTGACCTATGAACTGTCGAGGATCGGCGGGATCCTGCTCATCATCGGGATCCTGCACGGGCTCAACATCGTGCTCATGCCTGTCCTTGGGCGCCTGTTCTCCCTCAACCGCAGGATGCCCGACCCCGGCACCTCATCCCAAGCGGAAAGAAGGTCGTGTCCCTAGCCGCCTGTCAGCAACGTCGTGACCGAGTACAGCTGGCCGCTGGCCGCGACGGCTCGATGGCTGCGGTCAGAACCCGGCAGTGCCACACTTTCGACATGGTGGTGCTCAACGAGGGGCTGGAGGCCGGGTCGCGCCGCGCCGAGGTTCTGGCCGCGCTCTCGATCGCCATCGACCTGGGGCTCGGCCTTCCGGTGGAGCACGTCCTGCGCTCCTCGCTGGTGGCCGCGATCCTGGCCGAAGAACTGGATCTCTCGGCGGAGCAGCGCGCGACGATCTACTACACGAATCTGGTGTTGTGGATCGGGTGTCATGCGGACTCCCACGAGTTCAGCCGCTGGTTCGGCGACGACTTGGCGATGCGACGGGACAGCTACGAACTCGACTGGGCGGGCCTGCCCTACTTGCGCTATGTGATGCAACGCGCCGGCTCTGCGGAGTCGCTGCCCCGACGGACCCAGATGCGGCTCACCCTGGCGCTCGCCCCACGGGCTCGGATGGCAGAACTCATCCACTCCCACTGCCTCTCGGCAGGGCGCATGGCCGAGCACATCGGACTGGAGCGGGCTGTTGGCGAGGCCGTCGAGCGTGCCTACGAACGATGGGACGGAAAGGGGCTTCCCGAGGGGCTTCGCGGTGAGCAGATCCCGGTGGCGACCCGCGTGGTCCAGTTGGCGGAGACCTGCGAGGTGCACATGCGGACGCACGGCGTCTCGGACGCGTTGGCCATGGCGCGAGAACGTAGCGGAAAGCAGTTCGACCCTGCATTGGTATCGGCCCTGGTGCGGTGCCGGGACCGTCTCGATGGGCTGCCCAACCAGGACGTCTGGGCCCAGGCCCTCGAGCAGGCGCCGGATCGTGACGTCCTGCTGCGGGGCGCGGACCTCGACTCGATGTTGGAGGCCATCGGGGACTTCGCCGACCTCAAGTGCCCGTTCACCATCGGTCACTCGCGCGCCGTGGCGGAGCTGGCCGCTGCTGCCGCGTCACGCGTCGGTTTGATGAGCACAGAGGTCACCGTGGTGCGACGGGCAGCACTGGTGCACGACGTCGGTCGCTTTGGGGTGGCCAACTCTGTGTGGGAGAAGACGGCGACCCTCACCGAGTCGGACAGCGAACGGCTTCGCCTCTACCCCTATCTGACCGGACGGATCCTCAACCGGGTTCGTGGGCTGGAGGCCGTTGCGGGCATCGCCGAGGCGCACCGCGAACGGCTTGATGGATCCGGCTACCCCAACGGCACCTCAGGGTCTGCTCTCCCGATGACCCAACGCATCCTCGCGGCGGCAGACAGCTATCGCGGATCGCTCGAGGACCGGCCACACCGGCCCGTGATGGATCCGGCGCAGGCTGCGGTCAGGCTCCGCAACGAGGTGGCTGCCGGGCGTCTCGACCCCGTCGCGGTCGACGCCGTCCTGGCTGTCGCGGGCCATCAGTCCGGGCGCCGCACCACGGGTCCGTCGGGGCTCACGCCCCGAGAGGTGGAGATTCTGGGTCTGCTCGCTCGTGGGTTCACGAGCACCGAGATCGCCCGCGCGCTGGTCATCAGCACCAAGACGGTGCGCAACCACCTGGAACACATCTATCTCAAGGCCGGCGTCACCAACCGGACCAGCGCTGCGCTCTTCGCGGTCGAGCACGGCATCGTGGGCCGCGTCAAAGATGAGGCAGCTGCCCCATGACGGCACCCTCCTGACTGCGACACGATCGTGGTGCTCGGAAAGGAGCCCATCATGCAAACCAAGACAGTGATCAGCCTGAGTACTGGGTTGGAGGACGCCGAAAAGGTCACCGTGGCCTTCCTCGTGGCCGTCGGATCAGCAGAATCCGAACGACCAACGCTCATGTTCCTCACCAAAGAGGCCGTGCGCCTCGCCACCGGCGGTGTCGCCCGGAGCACTGCCTGCGAAGGGTGCCCTCCGCTGGAGGACCTGGTGCGCCGCTTCGCCGAGGCGGGAGGCACCTTCATGGTCTGCCCGATCTGCTTCGACTCCAAGCACCTCGACAAGGACGACCTGGTGCCCAACGCCGAGCTCGGCGGCACGGTGCCGATGTGGGGGTGGATCGGGGATGAGGCAGCCAACACGTTCAGCTACTGACCTCTCCGTGGGAGGCCGGCTGGTGCGCGCCATCGCCGAGCAGGACACCCACGCGCTCACGAGCCTGTTCACCACCCCGCTCACGTTCCGGGCCGTCACGCCTCGCAGGTTTTGGGACGCCGACACCCCGGTGGGGGTGGCCGACATCGTTCTGGGCACCTGGTTCGGGACCGACGAGATGGTCACCGAGGTCATCTGGTGCGAGAGCGACACAGTGGGCGACGTGGAGAAGGTGACCTACCGCCTGGCGGCTGACATTGCGTTCAGTGCCAGAGTCGTTGAACAGGTCGCCTACTTCAGCGTGCGGGACGGGCTGATCTGCGACATGCGGTTGGTGTGCAGTGGTTTTCGTCCTGCCTGACTGATGGACTGCAGGCTGGTCAACGCCTGTCGATCAAGGTGATGAGGGCGTCGGCGACGACGTCGGTCGCCTCGTGGGTGAGCATGTGCCCTCTGCCGGGCACAACGGTCAACTGAGAACCCGGTATGCCGTCATGCAGGCTGCGTGCCCATCTCACCGGCGTGAGTTTGTCCTTGGTGCCGACGAGGATGTGGGTCGGGATGTCGGCGAACTGGGCCAGTGACGCGCTCTCGTCGTGGTCCCGGATGGAGGCGAAATAGCGGCCCATCGTCGCCAGGGACGTCTGGCCGATGAGGCGCGTCGTGTCGCGCACGTGCTGCTTGTCGGGGTTCTCGCCAAAGTTGAGGTCGCGCAAAACCTTGCGGGGAAAGACCATCCCGGCTCGCAGCAACGGAACTCGCCCCGCCAGCGCCATCACCGTGGCCTCGCCCCGGATCGCAGGCCGACCTTCGAGGGTCGCCGAAGTGGATACCAGCGCGACTCCGCGCACGCGGTCACGGAACGCGGCACTGTGCCCACCGGCATACGCCAGAATGGTCATTCCACCCATGGAGTGGCCACCAAGAACAAGTGGCCCGGTCACTGCCGTGGCCGCAATGACCGTGGCGAGGTCGTCGCTGAGGCCCTTGATCGACTGGGACTTCGCGGATCCCCAGGTGGAGCGGCCGTGCCCACGTTGGTCATAGGTGATGACGCGAACAGCCCTGTGCGACTGCAGTTCTCGCACGACCGGCACCCACGTCTCGCGGGCCAGGGTCCACCCGTGGGCCAGGACAACGGTCGGGGCATCCGCATCAGGGGTGTCCTTCGGGATGAACTCCGTCGCCACGAGCATTGCCCCGTTCGGACCGGGGATGGTCAGAGTGCGATCCGTCATGCGTCCTCCACCTCGATGACGACAGGAGCGTGATCGCTTGCGCCCTTGCCCTTGCGTTCCTCGCGATCGATTGCCGCTCCTCGCACCCGTTGGGCCAGAGGGTCAGAGGCAAGGATGAAGTCGATCCGCATACCGCGCCGCTTCTGGAACGCGAGCCGCTGGTAGTCCCAGTAGGTGAAGGTCCCCGGCTCCGACGTGTGCGGCCGGACGACGTCGCTCACCCCCGCGTCGAGCACGGCGTGAAACGCGGCGCGCTCTGGTGGGCTGACGTGGGTCCTGTCGACGAAGTAGTCCATCGACCAGACGTCCTCGTCCTGCGGGGCGACGTTCCAGTCGCCCATGAGCGCGAAAGGGGTGCCGGTGGCGGCCCACGCGGCGGTCTGGAGGCGGAGCTGTTCGAGCCAGGCCAACTTGTAGGTCATGTGCGGGTCGTCGAGGGCGCGCCCGTTGGGGACGTAGAGGGACCAGAGGCGAATACCGTTGCAAGTAGCCCCTATCGCGCGCGCCTCCGCGACGGCCGGCTCGCCCCAGTGCGGCACATCGGGGAAGCCCCGACTCACGTCGTCGATGCCTACTCGAGACACGATCGCGACACCGTTCCATTGGCTCAGACCGTGGTGCGCCACGGCATACCCCATGGCTTCGAAGCGATCGAACGGGAACTGGTCCTCGCGACACTTCGTCTCCTGGATCGCCAGGACGTCGACGTCGGTGCGTTGCAGCCACGCCTCGACCCGGTCGATGCGTGAGCGGATGGAGTTGACGTTCCAGGTGGCGATTCGCACCCGGCCACCCTACCCACGGGTATGCCGGGTGCTTAGGGTCGTGCCCATGACCACCTCACTTGTCACGGGCGCCACCGCCGGCATCGGCCGCGAATTCGCCACCCAGCTCGCCTCCCGCGGCGATGACCTCGTCCTCGTCGCTCGCGATGCCGCTCGGCTCGAGGCGCTGGCGGGGGAGTTGCGGCAAGCACATGGGGTCGAGGTCGAGGTGCTCCCGGCCGACCTCAGCGACCACGACGCAACGTCGCGCGTGGCCGACCGGCTGGCATCGACCGATCGGCCGGTGGACGTGCTCGTCAACAACGCGGGCTACTCCCTCAAGGAGGGTTTTCTCGACACTCCGGTCGAGGATGAGGTGGCCCGCTTCGACGTGCTCACGCGCGCAGTCCTCGTCCTCACGCACGCAGCGGGTCGGGCCATGCGCGAGCGGGGGACGGGTGCAATCATCAACGTCTCGTCGGTGGCGTCGTTCATGACCTCGGGTACGTACAGTGCGGAGAAGTCGTTCGTCACGGTATTCAGCGAGGGTTTGGCCTCTGAGCTGGTCGGGACTGGAGTGAAGGTGACGGCCCTGTGCCCAGGCTTCACGCACACCGAGTTCCATGAGCGAGCGGACCTCGACATGTCCCGGCTGCCGTCGTTCGCCTGGCTCGACGCTCCCCGGCTCGTGCGCGATGCCCTCGCTGACGTCGACAAGGGCAAGGTCGTCTCGGTGCCGGGGCTTCAGTACAAGCTGGCCGTCACGGCTCTTCGTCTCATCCCGCGCCCCCTGATCCGTGGCCGCTCGCGCCGGTTCCACCGTCCCAGTGCAACGTGAGCATCGGTAGGGTCGCCACCGTGACTGACATTGCTGCCGACCGCGCCCGCCTGCTCGAGATCATCAAGGACAAGGCCATCGTGCATGGGCGCGTCACCCTGTCCTCGGGCAAGGAAGCCGACTACTACGTCGACCTGCGCCGCATCACCCTCGATGGAGAGGCCAGTCCGCTCGTCGGCCGTGTCATGCGTGACCTCGCGGCCGACCTCGACTTCGACGCCGTCGGGGGCCTCACCCTCGGTGCCGACCCGGTGGCCACCTCCATGCTCCACGCCGCTGCCGCAGCCGCGACGCGCCTCGACGCCTTCGTTGTGCGCAAGTCTGGCAAGGCGCACGGTCTGCAGCAGCGCATCGAGGGTCCCTCGATCAAGGGCCGTCGTGTGCTCATCGTCGAAGACACCTCCACGACCGGCGCATCACCCCTCGATGCGGCCAAGGCCGCGCAGGAAGCCGGCGCCACCGTGGTCGGTGTCGCGACTATTGCGGACCGCGCCACGGGAGCTGCGGAGGTCTTCGCAGAGGCGGGGCTTGAGTATCGACACGTCTTCGGCCTGAGCGACCTCGGACTCGTCTGATCCCAGAACGTGAGTCGATCAGGCCCTAGGATCGCGGACGAGACGTCACCAACAGGGGAGTTCCCATGATTACCGCCATCATCATCGTCGTCGTCCTTTTGGTGCTCCTCGGCATCGTCGTCGGCATGTACAACGGCCTCATCAAGCTGCGCAACCTCGTGCAGGAGGCTTGGCGCCAGATCGATGTCGAGTTGACTCGGCGCCACGACCTCATCGGGAACCTCGTCGAGACGGTCAAGGGCTACGCAGCGCACGAGCGCGGCACCCTGGAGGACGTCATCAAGGCACGCAGTGCGGCCATGACTCCCAACCAGTCGCCGGGGCAGCAGGCCGAGAGCGAGAACATGCTCAGCCAGGCACTCGGGCGACTGCTGGCGATCGCCGAGGCCTACCCGGACCTCAAGGCCAACCAGAACTTCATGGCCCTGCAGCAGGAGCTGACCAGCACCGAAGACCGCATCGCGTCGGCTCGTCGCTACTACAACGCCACCGTGCGTGACCTCAACACCAAGGTCGAGACCGTTCCCACCAACTTCGTCGCCGGCATCTTCGGCATCAAGACGGCCGAGTACTTCGAGGCTGTCGGCGAGCAGCGCGAGGCCCCGAAGGTCGACTTCGGTCAGCGTGACTCCACGATTCCCCCGCCGAGCAGCTACGTCGGGGCGGAGACGTCCCAGGCTCCTCCGACCGCCCAGTCGCCGGCCCAGACCCCGGCCGCTCCCGAGACGACTCCGGTGCCTCCTGAGGCGCCGGTCGCACAGCCCGACGCGACCCAGCCGATCGACCCGACGAACCCGGGCGACGTGCCGCCTGCTCCCCCCGTCCCTCGCGTCTGACTCGTCGGGTCGACCCGTGGCGACATCCCTGACGACCCGATCGAGCTGCGAGATCGATGTGACGGCGCAGGAGGGACCCGACGGTGGTGCATCGTCTCAACGCGCGAAGCCGATCCACCCCGCGTCGGTGTCGAACGTGAGCATCGGGCCTTGCAGTTGCACGGTGGCGTGGTCCCGCACGAGAGCGGCCAGCCAGGCGTCCTGAGCAGCCAGCTCTGCGGAGCAGCCCATCGCCGTCGAGACGATGTTGTGGACCGCGGTGAGCCGATGGTCGCTCACGCCCGCCGTGACGCTCAGGTGGTTGCAGCGAGCGTGGAAGCGCAACTGGTTGTCCGAGACCGTCAGTCGCACGGGCCCGGCCCAGGGTTCGGTGCCGTCGTAGGCAAAGCCGGTCTGCGACACCCACTCGCCCTGCACGCTCGCCAGGGAGCTCAGCCAACCAGCGTCGCTCACGGAGGCGTCATCGCGAGTTGCCCACATGGCATACGTCCCGCCGAGCAGGACTGCCGCAACCACGCCGAGCACGGTCCAGGAGCGCCACGCGAAACCTCTCATGACATTTCGACTCTTCGGCGCGTGTTTCGGTTCCGCCTACTTCCTTCCGGGGAGAATCAGCGCATAGACGGGCCACGGCCGCCCGTCGGCCGGGTGAACATCGTGGGCGCAATCAGTCGGGCGTGAGGATGGGTCCACCGGTCGGTGGATGAGGGGTCCACCCGACAGTCGGTGCCCGCGCACTCTCCAGCGCGCACGATGAAGTCATGGCAGCAATCAGCATCCGCGGACTCGTCAAGGGCTACGGCTCCAAACGTGCCGTCGACGGGCTCGACCTCGACATCGAGACAGGGGAGGTCTTCAGCCTCCTTGGCCCCAACGGTGCCGGCAAGACGACGACGATCGAAATCCTCGAAGGGTTCCGCACGCGTGACGCCGGCGAGGTCAGTGTCCTCGGCGAGGACCCGCAGAGCGCGAACCGGCTGTGGCGCAACCGGATCGGCATCGTCCTCCAGAGCTCCACGGGCCTGGACCTCCTCACCCCTCGCGAGATCCTTGCCTCGACAGCGCACACCTATGCCACCCCACGCGCTGTCGACGAGGTGATCGCGGCAGTGGGTCTCGAGGAGAAGGCCGACGTGCGCATTGCTGGGCTGTCTGGTGGACAACGTCGCCGGGTCGATGTCGGCCTGGGCATCATTGGTCGCCCCGAGCTGCTCTTCCTCGATGAGCCCACGACGGGATTCGACCCGCAGGCCCGGCGCGACTTCTGGGGTCTCATCCGCAGCCTGGCCGCGGAGGGTACGACGATCCTGCTCACCACGCACTACCTCGACGAGGCCGAACAGCTCGCCGACCGCGTCGGTGTCATCGGCGGCGGGAAGCTGCTCGCGCTCGACACCCCGGCCAACCTCGGTGGTCGCGCGTCGGAGGAAGCCACGGTTTCGTGGTCCGAGGGCGGGGAGCGGCACTCCTTGCGCACGGCGACGCCGACCCTCGAGGTGGCGCGACTCTCGCAGCTCCTCGGCGGCGAGGTTCCCGAACTCATCGTGAGCAGGCCATCGCTCGAGGACACCTATCTGTCCCTCATCGCCCCACACGTTGACGAGGAAGGCTCCGACATCACCACTGGCACATCACAGAAGGTCATGGCATGAACGCCCTCGCCCTTGGTGCAGACCGCACCCTCCTCGAACTGAAGATGTATTCGCGGGAGAAAGAAGCGGTCTTCTTCTCGTTCCTCTTCCCGATTCTGATGCTCGCGCTCTTCTCGGTGATCTTCGGCGACTCCATGAAGGCCGCGGGCGCCGAGTTGAGCGCCGCCGAGTACTTCCTGCCCGGCATGATCTCAGCCGGCATCCTGCTCACGTCGTTCCAGACCATGGCGATGACGGTCGCAGCCGAACGCGACGATGGCACCCTCAAGCGACTGCGCAGCACACCCATGCCGACGGTGTCCTACTTCCTCGGCAAGGTCGGACTCGTCGTCGTCACCGCCCTCGCGCAACAGGTACTGCTGCTCGCCGTCGCGAAGTTCGCCTTCGGCGTCGACCTGCCCGACAGCACGCACCGCTGGATGACCTTCGTCTGGGTCTTCGTGCTGGGTTCCTTCGCCGGGACAGTCCTCGGCACGGCCTACAGCTCGCTCGCCTCGGCCAGATCCGCGGGGGCGGTGGTCGTCGCGCCGATGCTCATCCTGCAGTTCATCTCAGGTGTCTACTTTGCCTTCACCGACATCCCCGGCTGGCTGCAGCAGATCGCCTCGATCTTCCCGCTCAAGTGGATCGCACAGGGGATGCGCTCGGTGTTCTTCCCCGACGTGATGGCTTCGCTGGAGATGGGCGGCGACTGGGAACTCGGCCGCACGGCACTGGTCCTCGGTGGGTGGGCGCTCGCGGGACTCGTCCTGTGCGTCCTCACCTTCAAGTGGTTCAAGCGTGGCACGACATGATGGCCGGATGAGCACCATGCCAGCGCAGGAGTGCGCGGACCAGTCGACGGATGAGCTGGCCGCCGTGTGGCGCGGGCAGGGCAAGTGGTGGCATCTCGGCTGCTATGCCCTGATCGCCACGGCGCTCGTCATCGTGATCCTCGAGCCTGCTGGTCCCCACGGCAGATGGCCAACGATCGTGCTCCTCCTCGGGATTGCGCTCGCCTATGCCGTCTTCGGTCGCCGTGGACTCCAGCGCGAAGGAGTCCGGTATGCCGTCCTCTACCAGGTGTGTGCCTGGGCCTGTCTGCTGACGGTCACCGTCATCGACCCGGAGTTCGAGTCGTGGCTGCTCTTCTTCTGCCTCTTCCCGCAGATCTGGGCGTCGATGGAGAAGGGGCCGGCGATGCTGGGAACCGGCCTGGCTCTGGTGGGCATCTTCGTCGCCGTCGTGGCACCGGCGCAGGACCCGGCCGCCGAGGCGCCTGGTGCGTTCGTCTCCATCCTCATCTCGTTCGTGCTCTCGGCCGCCATGGGCATGTTCATCCACCGGATCATCGGAGAGGCCGAGGAGCGTGCCAGGATCATCGATCAGCTCCGCTCCACCCAGGCGCAGCTCGCAGCGGTCGAACGCGCTGCCGGAGTTGAGGACGAGCGCAGCCGACTCTCGCGCGAGATCCACGACACCTTGGCTCAGGGCTTCACCTCGGTCATTGCCCTTTCCCGCGCCGCCAGCTCCGCGCTGGACCGTGAGGACCTCGCCACGACGCGGGAACGCCTCTCCATGATCGAGGCCACGGCCGTGGACAACCTTGCCGAGGCCCGCATCATCGTCGCCGAGCTCACCCCCGGCCACCTCCAGTCCCGCACCCTGGTCGAGGCCCTCGCCCGGCTCGCCGACACGGTGACGCGAGAAACCGGCATACAGGTGTCGTCGACCGTCACCGGCGAACCGGCCCCCCTCGGTGGCAACGCCGAAGTCGTGGTCCTGCGGGGTGCGCAGGAGGCGCTCTCCAACGTGCGCCGCCACTCCGGCGCCCGGTCCGCCGAGGTGGCCCTCACGTATGCGCCGAGCCGCGTTGCCCTGAGGGTGACAGATGACGGCACCGGCTTCGACCCAACGACTGCCCAGAGAGGCTTTGGTCTCGACGGGTTGCGCTCTCGCGCAGCCGAACTCGGCGGGGATGTCACCATCGGTCGTGGCGATCCTCGCGGGACCCGATTGGTGATGGAGCTGCCCCGATGATCCGCATCCTCGTTGTCGATGACCACCCCGTGGTGCGCGCCGGAATGGTCGCCCTGCTCAGTGAACTCGCGGACCTCGACGTCGTCGGGGAGGCAGGAAATGGCGCCGAAGCCCTTGCGATGGTCTCAAAGATGGCTCCCGACGTGGTCCTCATGGATCTGCGTATGCCGGTCATGGACGGCGCCGAGGCCACCGCTCGCCTTCGTGCGCAGCCCGACGCACCCGAGGTGCTCGTGCTCACGACCTACGACACCGACGCTGACATCGTGCGGGCGGTCGAGTCCGGTGCCCGCGGCTACCTGCTCAAGGACACGCCACCAGCGGTGCTCGCCGACGCGATCCGCCGGGCAGCACTGGGTGAGACGGTCCTTGCTCCCATGGTGGCGGCCCGCCTCGCGGAGCGGTTGCGTGCTCCCGCCCCGGTCGAGCTCACCCCGCGCGAACTCGACGTGCTGCGTGCCGTGGCCCGAGGTCTGTCCAACAGCGAGGTCGGGCGAGAGCTGTTCATCGGAGAGGCGACGGTGAAGACCCACCTTTTGCGGATCTTCGCCAAACTCGAGGTGACGGACCGGACGGCCGCGGTCACCGCGGCATACAAGGTTGGTCTGATCTCGCTGCCGCGCAACTGAGGTCAGGCAGAAGTGCTCGTGCGCGTGGCGCGGCGGTGACGGAGGTACTCAAAGGCCATCGGCAGGACGGAGATGGCGACGATGAGGAGGATCGCGGCTTCAAGGTTGTCGTGGATGAACTGGATCCCGCCCAGGAAGTAGCCGAGCAACGTGATGCTCGTGGCCCACAACACTGCGCCGATACCGCTCCACAGGAAGAAGCGTTGGCGTTCCATGCGACCGACCCCGGCGACGACGGTGATGAAGGTGCGCACGATGGGCACAAAACGTCCCAGCACGAGCGCCTTGTTGCCGTACTTCTCAAAGAAGACGTGCGTCTGGTCGAAGTACTTGCGCTTGATGAACCGACCGTCGCGTTCATACAGAGGCGCCCCAATGGCTCGGCCGATCTCGTAGCCGACGACATTGCCGAGGAACGCGGCGGCACTGAGGATGAGACAAGCCAGCACGATATTGATGCCGATGGCGCCCTGGTTGATGAACAGGCCGATGGCGAACAGCAGCGAGTCACCCGGGAGAATCGGGAAGAGCAGCCCGCACTCGATGAACACGATGATCGTGCTCACCCAGAAGAACTGGGAGCCGAAGCGGTCGAGGAGCCACTGGGGGTCCATGAAGTCGGGACCAAGACTCGGCATCATCACAGCGTCAGTTTAAGCGGTGCTGCTGAGCGAGTCCTGAACGCCTCACCCCTGCGTGACCGTTGGCGCTGACCCGAGCCTCAGGCGCGGGTGAAACGGAGCGTCCAGGCCTCCGGTCCGCGCACGCGGTACTCGAAGCTCACCGAGTCGCCTTCGCGGTCGGCGATCTGGGCAAGAAGGGGGAGAGGGTCGTGGGGTGCGATGAGATCCATCTGCTGGCCGCTGGTCAGGCCCGAGAGGGCGCCGAAGATCGTTGCGTGCCGAATGGCGTGCGGGATGTCGCGGGCGTCCAGAGCGGGCACTCCCTCGTCGGTGCAGCCACAACCACAGCCGGCTTTCTCGGTCAGCAGCAAGTCGGGCCGTCCTTCGCTCGAGGTGGGTTCGGAAAGCTGGGACTCAGACATGGGAAACGATCACTTTCTGCGGAGTGCGGAGTGCGGAGTGCGGAGTGCGGAGTGGCCTTCCCAGTAGACACCTCGGGTGCCCCCTTCGTCCACTACGTCGTGTAGTGGTGAGATCGATCGTCACGTCGTGTGAGACGGACGGACTGGACTCGCTGGTCAGCGAGTCCCGGGGGAGGGGGCGGGCGTCGTCGCATCCACCTCGTCCCACTCGGCGCCGCCGAGGGCAATGGCCGAAGCGGGGAAGAGCCCGTTCTCCTCACGATCGATGTGAGCGCGCAGCTCGGTGAGGAAGGTTGTCGCAAGGGTGTGTTCGCCTCCCCGGATCCTGCCGAGTTGTTCATCCAACGCCGTGTGCTCATCGCAGAGTGAGTCGATGTGGTCGCGAAATTCAGACTGTCGACGCAGGACGGCGAAGAGTCCCACTTCCTCATTCCTGGTATGGGGGTGTAGGAGGTGCTCGAGGGTGTCGACGGCCCTCCCGATGCGCTGGTCCTCACCCGTCGCGCAGGCCTGACGCAGCTCGGTGGTCATGTTGATGATGTCGACGTGTTCTGCCATGAAGCGGCCGACCACTGCGATCGACTCGCACCCGCAGTAGGAACACATGGTCGTGGCCCTTTCCCGAGCCGTCGCAGTTGATCAGTGACATGGTGAGTACACAACGCGGGACAGCCATTTGTCCACTACGCTCTGTAGTTGTCGATCCGACTGTTGGAAGTTCCAGCTGTAGCTACGGAAAGTGCGCGCATGAATGACTCGCCCGTTGCCCTTGAAGCCTCCGCCAGCGAGGCGCGCCGAATGCTCCTCGTCGCCACCCTCGGCTTCGCCATCTGCTTCTGGGCCTGGGCCCTCCTTTCACCTCTCGCCGTGACGCTGCGCGAAGAGCTTGGCCTCAGCTCCCTCCAGCAGTCGCTCGTCGTCGCCACCCCCGTCATCGTGGGTTCGCTGGGCCGCATTCCGGCTGGCGCCCTCACCGACCGGCTTGGCGCCCGCGTGATGTTCCCGGCCGTTGCGGCGATGACCATCGTCCCGGTGCTCTTCCTGGGTTTCTTCGGCAAGAGTTTGGTCGCCCTCCTCATCGGCGGCTTCTTCCTGGGCATCGGCGGCACGTCGTTCGCCGTGGGCATCCCCTTCGTCAACGCCTGGCACCCGCCGGCCCGCCGTGGTGCGGCGCTAGGACTGTTCGGTATGGGCACGGTCGGAACGGCGATCGCCGCCTTCACCACGCTGTCGCTGTCCAACGCGTTCGGTCGATCCGCTCCCTTCCTGCTCGTGGCCGTCCTTCTTGCCGCGTATGCCGTGTGGTCACGTTCCGTGATCCGCACGCCACAGGGTCGTCCGAATTCCCCGGCAGGTGGCAACTGGTTGTCGCAGGCGATGCATACCCTGGCCGAGTCCGTCGCGCTCAAACTGGCCCTGCTGTATGCCGTGGCGTTCGGCGGCTTCGTGGCGTTCAGCGTCTATCTGCCGACCTACCTCGTGAACAACTTTGGCATGGACAAGGGTGACGGCGCTTTGCGGATGGCGGGCTTCGTCATCGTGGCCGTCATCGCCCGCCCCATTGGTGGCTGGCTGTGCGACCGCTTCGACAAGACGCGGGTGCTTGCCCTGCTTCTGGGCGCGACCGGGTTGTTCGCCGTGCTCGCCGCCGTCGTCGGTGGGGGCAGGGTCAACCTCGCCCTCGAGCCGATCGGCACTGTGGCGTTCCTCGGGATGGCAGCAGGGCTCGGTGCCGGGGCCGGCGCGGTCTTCGCCCTCGTCGCGGCCCTCGTCGAACCGGCGCGGGTGGGGGCAGTCACCGGTGTGGTGGGTGCCGCCGGTGGTCTCGGCGGCTTCGTCCCGCCATTGTTGATGGGGGTCATCTATGACGCCCAAGGCAGCTACACCCTCGGCCTGCTCCTGCTGGCTGTTGTTGCACTGGCGGGCGGGGCGCTCGCCCTCGTCGGCTTCCGGAAGGAATTGAGGACCTCATGACTGACGCCCCCGCGGACACTCTCGGCCTGGACGGGCGACTGAGCGAGGCGCTGGTCGGCACCCGGAGGTTCTTCACCCGAGGAACGGTGTCGCCGGACCAGCGCACACTCAACCTCGAGGGCGGGCGCAGCGGCGACTCGTTCTATCGGGATCGTTGGAGCCACGACAAGGTCGTGCGCTCCACCCACGGAGTCAACTGCACGGGCTCCTGCTCGTGGAAGGTCTATGTCAAGGACGGCATCATCACGTGGGAGTCGCAACAGACCGACTACCCGTCGACAGGCGCTGACCGGCCCGAGTACGAACCCCGCGGCTGCCCGCGCGGCGCCGCCTTCTCCTGGTACACCTACAGCCCCACCCGGGTGCGCTACCCCTATGTGCGTGGCGCCCTGCTGGACCTCTATCGCCAGGCCCGCAAGGACTTCGGCGACCCGGTGGTCGCCTGGGCCAGCATCGTCCAGGATGCGGACAAGGCCACCTCCTACAAGTCGGAGCGCGGCAAGGGCGGCCTCGTGCGCTCCAGCTGGGCCGAGGTCGTCGAGATCATTGCGGCCGCGCACGTCTACACGATCAAGCGCTGGGGGCCGGACCGCATCGCCGGCTTCTCGCCGATCCCGGCCATGTCGATGGTGAGCTACGTGTCGGGCGCGCGCTTCAACGAGCTCATCGGCGCACCGATGCTCTCCTTCTACGACTGGTACGCAGACCTTCCCAACGCCTCACCGCAGATGTTCGGCGACCAGACCGACGTGCCGGAGTCCGGCGACTGGTGGGACGCGGCATACCTGATCATGTGGGGATCGAACGTGCCGCTCACGCGCACCCCGGATGCGCACTGGATGACCGAGGCGCGCTACCGCGGCCAGAAGGTCATCGCGGTCGCCCCCGACTACGCCGAGAACGTCAAGTTCGCCGACGAGTGGGTGGCGATCGCCCCGGGCACCGACGCCGCCCTGGCGATGGGCATGGGGCACGTCGTCCTCAAGGAGTTCTTCGTCGACCGCGAGACCGAGTTCTTCGCGGACTACACCAAGCGCTTCACCGACCTGCCGCACCTCATCACCCTCGAACCGGTTGCCGACTCCGGGGATGCAGGGGAGAGCGGCGTCGCCTATCAGCCCGGCAAGTTTCTCGTTGCGGGCGATCTGCCCGACCACCCCGAAGCCACGTCCGAGAACGCCATGTGGAAGCCGGCCGTCATCGACTCCAGCACCGGGGAGGTGCGCATCCCGCAGGGCTCCATCGGCCACCGGTTCGGTCCTGAGGGAGAGGGCAAGTGGAACCTCGAGCTCGGTGACATCGACCCCCTGCTCACCCTGATCGGCACCGGCGTTGGCGGCGGCGCGACCGAGGCGACCGAGGCGGTCGAGGTCGAGCTGCCGCGCTTCGACCTCGGCGCCAAGGTCGTCCACGAGCGTCGGGGTGTGCCGGCGCGTCGTGTCGGTGGCTACCTCGTCACCACGGTGCTGGACCTCATGCTCGCCCACTACGGAGTCGGTCGACCGGGACTTCCCGGCCACTGGCCGACGGGCTACGACGACCCGACCGTTCCCGCGACCCCGGCCTGGGCCGAGGCCATCACGTCGGTTCCGGCGCAGCAGATCGCCCGCATCGCAAGGGAGTTCGCGCAGAACGCCGTCGACACCAACGGTCGCGGCATGATTCTCATGGGAGCCGGAACCAACCACTGGTACCACTCGGACCAGATCTACCGCGCGATGCTCGTCCTGACGACCATCACCGGTTGCCAAGGGCGCAACGGTGGCGGCTGGGCCCACTACGTCGGGCAGGAGAAGGTCCGCCCGCTCATGGGCTTCCAGCACATGGCGTTCGCGCTCGACTGGGTGCGTCCACCGCGGCACATGAACCAAACCGCCTACTGGTACGTCAACTCGAGCCAGTACCGCTACGACACCTTCACCACGGACGACACCGGCGGCGGGACCAACGCCTTCGAGGGCCGCACGATGATGGACGTTCTCGCGCAGTCGGTGAGGCTGGGCTGGACACCCAGCTATCCGCAGTTCAACCGCTCCAGCCTCGACCTCTGCGACGAGGCGGCCACAGCGGGTGTCGACGTCAAGGACCACGTCGTCCAGCAGCTCAAGGACGGTGAGCTCCAGTTCGCCGTCGAGGACCCGGAAGCCGAGGAGAACTGGCCCCGGGTGCTCACGCTGTGGCGCTCCAACCTTTTCGGGTCCTCCGCCAAGGGCAACGAGTACTTCCTCAAGCACCTTCTCGGCACGACCAACTCCGCGCGGGCACGGGAGGCGGAGCCGCACCAACGGCCCAAGGACATCGCCTGGCCGGAGGAGGCCCCCGAGGGCAAGCTCGATCTGCTCATGACCATCGACTTCCGGATGACGAGCTCGACGCTGCTCAGTGACGTCGTGCTGCCCGCCGCCACCTGGTACGAGAAGCACGACCTCAACACCACCGACATGCACCCGTTCATCCACTCGTTCAACCCGGCGATCCCCCCGCCGTGGCAGAGCAAGACCGACTGGGATGCGTGGAAGGCGATCGCCGAGCGCTTCTCCGAGCTCGCCGTGGACCACCTCGGGACGCGCAAGGACGTGGTGGCCAAACCCCTCTGGCACGACACCCCCGAGTCGATGGCGACGGTGCACGGTGTCGTCAAGGACTGGAAGACCGGTGAGGTCGAGCCCATCCCCGGCCAGACGATGCCGGCCCTGGTCGAGGTCGAACGTGACTACACCCAGGTCCACGCCAAGATGACCTCGATCGGGCCCCTGCTCGAGAAGGTCGGCATGGTCACCAAGGGCGTGCCATACGAGCCGACGTCAGTGGTCGAACAGCTCGGTGCCGTCAACGGTCGGGTCCACGGCGGCCCCACGGATGGTCGGCCCAAGCTCGAGACCGACATCGACGTCGCCGAGGCGATCATGCACCTGTCGGGCACGACCAACGGGCACCTTGCCACCCAGGGCTTCAAGGCGCTGGAGAAGCGGACCGGGACCAAGCTGCACGACCTCGCGTCCGAGCACGAGGGCAAGCTCATCCGCTTCTCGGACACCCAGGCGGCCCCGGTCCCGGTGATCACCTCACCGGAGTGGTCCGGCAGCGAGGCCGGTGGGCGGCGTTACAGCCCGTTCACGATCAACATCGAGCGGCTCAAACCGTTCCACACCCTCACGGGGCGCCAGCAGTTCTATCTCGACCACGACTGGATGCTGCGCATGGGCGAGGCGCTCCCGACCTATCGACCGCCTCTCGACATGACCGAGCTGTTCGGTGAGAAACGCGTCGGCGAGCTCACGGAGTCCGACGAGTTCAGTGTGTCCGTGTCCGTCCGGTATCTCACCCCGCACAACAAGTGGTCGATCCACTCCGAATATCAGGACAACCTCTTCATGCTCTCGCTCTCGCGAGGCGGCCAGTCGATCTGGATCTCCGACGTCGACGCCGAGAAGATCGGGGTCAAGGACAACGACTGGATCGAGGCGGTCAACCGCAACGGTGTCGTTGCCGCGCGCGCGATCGTGAGCCACCGCATGCCGGAGGGAACGGTCTACATGCACCACGCGCAGGACCGGCTCATCGATGTCCCCTTGACGGAGACGGATGGCAAGCGGGGCGGCATACACAACAGCCTCACCCGCATTCTCATGAAGCCGAGCCATCTCATCGGGGGCTACGCCCAACTGTCCTACTTCTTCAACTACATCGGCCCGACGGGCAGCAATCGCGACGAAGTCACGACGATCCGCCGCCGCACCAAGGAGGTCACGTACTGATGAAGGTCATGGCGCAGATGGCAATGGTGATGAACCTCGACAAGTGCATCGGGTGTCACACCTGCTCGGTCACGTGCAAGCAGGCGTGGACCAACCGCTCGGGCATGGAGTACGTCTGGTTCAACAACGTCGAGACACGTCCCGGGCTCGGCTACCCCCGCGGTTACGAGGACCAGGACAAGTGGGAGGGGGGTTGGACCCGCAAGGCCAACGGGCGACTCACGCTGCGCGCCGGTGGCCGACTCAACAAGCTGCTCAACATCTTCAGCAACCCCAAGATGCCGTCGATGAGCGACTACTACGAGCCGTGGACCTACGACTACGAGACGCTGCTCAACGCCCCCGCACAGAAGAACTTCCCCGTCGCGCGGCCGCACTCGCTGATCTCGGGCAAGCCGATGAACGTCAAGTGGTCGGCCAACTGGGACGACGACCTCGGTGGCAGCCAGGAGCACGCGGCCAAGGACGTGATGCTCAAAGGCATCGAGGACAAGGTCACGCTCGCCTTCGACGACACCTTCATGTTCTATCTGCCGCGCATCTGCGAACACTGCCTCAACCCGTCCTGTGCGGCGTCGTGCCCGAGCGGTGCGATCTACAAGCGCGAGGAGGACGGCATCGTCCTCGTCGACCAGGACAAGTGTCGCGGCTGGCGGATGTGCGTGACGGGCTGCCCCTACAAGAAGGTCTACTTCAACCACAAGACCGGCAAGGCCGAGAAGTGCACCTTCTGTTACCCGCGCATCGAGGTCGGCCTCCCGACGGTCTGTGCCGAGACGTGTGTCGGCCGGCTGCGTTACATCGGGCTCATGCTCTATGACGCCGACAAGGTCCTCGAGGCCGCCTCCGTCGAGGACGACCACGACCTCTTCGAGGCGCAGCGCTCGGTCTTCCTCGATCCCCACGATCCGGACGTGCAGCGCGAAGCCGAGAAGGCCGGCATACAGAGTGACTGGATCGAGGCGGCCCAACGCTCACCGGTCTATGCGCTGATCAACACCTACAAGGTCGCGTTGCCCCTGCACCCGGAATACCGCACCATGCCGATGGTCTGGTACATCCCGCCGCTGTCGCCAGTGGTCGACGTCATCAAGGACACCGGTGAGGACGCCGAGGACTCGGGCAACCTGTTCGCGGCCATTGATGCGCTCCGCATTCCGGTCGAATACCTCGCCAACCTCTTCACTGCCGGCGACACCGTCCCCGTCGATGCCGTGCTGCGCAAGCTCGCGGCGATGCGGTCCTACATGCGAGACATCAACCTTGGTCGTGACCCGAACCCGGACATCCCTGCAAAGGTCGGCATGAGCGAGGAGGAGATGTACAACATGTTCCGTCTCCTCGCGATCGCCAAGTACGAGGACCGCTACGTCATCCCCAGCGCGCACAGCGAGGATGCTCACAAGCTGGAGGAGCTCGCCACTGACTGCCCAGTCACGGGTTACGACGATGAGCTGCTCGACGTGTCCGGGCCGTTCGGTGAAGGTTCAGGACGTGGGTCGTCGACCCCTGTCGCGGTGGAGAACTTCCACATGCTCCAGGAGCGCCAGACGTCGGAGTCGCTCGTCGGTGGCGGAAGCTCGAGTGGGCGGGTCAACCTCCTCAACTGGGATGGCAAGGGAGTGCCCAGCGGGATGTTCCCCGTGGTGCCTGCCGACCGAGAGCCCGAGGACCGCTGATGCTGCCCTGGCGCCGCAACCGGCGAACCTCCTCAAGCCTCGACCCGGTCACTCAGGCGACGACGTGGCAGGTGGTCTCGCTCTTGCTCGACTATCCGGATGAGCTCTTGCTTGAGCGGCTTCCGATGTTCACCGATGTGGTCGGTGGGCTTCCGGACGACATTCGTATGCCGTTGGGCCGCTTCCTCGCTCACGTCACCGAAGTGGGGCTGGCGGAGATGCAACGCGACTACGTCGACACGTTCGACGTCACTCGTCGGTGCTGCCTCCACCTCACCTACTTCCTCCACGGTGACACCCGCAACCGGGGCGCTGCCCTCGTGCAGATCAAGCAGAGCTATCGCCGTCACGGGGTGGAGCTCAGCGACGATGACGCCGAGCTGCCCGACCACCTCACTGTGGTCCTCGAGTTCGGTGCGACCGTCGATGGTCCGGCTGCCTGGAAGCTCCTCAACGACCATCGAGTCGGCATCGAGTTGCTCCGACGAGCCCTGAAGGACAAGGGTTCCGCGTGGCTGGACGTCGTCGATGCTCTGCGCGCCACTCTGCCGGTGTTGGCCGGCGACGACGAGGAGGCGCTCGCCAGACTCATCGCCGAGGGGCCTCCAGAGGAGCTCGTCGGGCTGAGTACCGAACTCAACGCGCCCTATGCCATCGATCCCGGCCTCGACGACGTGCGGAAGCAAGGCGCGCAAGGTCATCCGCACCAACCCCCGAGACCGACACCCGTCACGATCGGAGCCCGTCGATGAGCACGTTCCTCTGGGTGATCTTCCCCTACATCTGCCTCGCAGTCTTCGTCGTCGGGCACGTGTGGCGCTACCGCTACGACAAGTTCGGCTGGACCACGCGCAGCTCCCAACTCTATGAGAACCGGCTGCTCCGTATCGGGAGCCCGCTCTTCCACTTCGGCATGCTCGGCGTCGTCATGGGCCACGTCCTTGGCCTCATCCTTCCGCAGAGCTGGACCGACGCGGTGGGCCTGAGCCATGAGGCGTACCACGTCATCGCGCTCGCGGGTGGCATCCCGGCCGGGGTGGCCGCGGTCGTCGGGCTCGCGATCCTCGTTTATCGCAGGCGCACGGTCGGGCCAGTCTTCTCAGCGACGACCGTGAACGACAAGGTCATGTATGCCGTGCTCGGCACAGTCATCGTGCTGGGCATGTGGAACACCGTGGCGGGAAGCCTGTTCACCATCGGCGGTGAATACAACTACCGCGACGGAGTCTCGGTGTGGTTCCGCCAGGTCTTCGCGTTCCAGCCCGACGAGAGCCTCATGGCGGCGGCACCCTTCGGTTTCCAACTGCACGCGTTCCTCGCGTTCACGCTCTTTGCCATGTGGCCGTTCACCCGTCTCGTCCACGTGTTCTCGGCACCGATCGGCTACTTCACCCGGCCCTACATCGTGTATCGCAGCCGCGACGAGCGACCGGGTGCGGCGACGGGCACGCGGGCCCAAAAGCGCGGATGGGAGAGAGTCGAATGACGGTGGAGGCGGGTTCTGTCGTGGATGTTCTGGCGGAGGGCCGGCAGCTCTTGGACGAAGCGCGAGCCAAGGGGCGTGGCCAGGGGATCAAGGTCGTCGTTCGTCAGCCCGGCCAGAAGGTGATCCTGCTCGGACTCCCCTCCGGCGGGGGCCTGCCCGAGCATGAGGCCCCCGGCGCCGCGTCGCTCGTCTGTCTCTCGGGCGAGGTGGTGCTCAGCTCCGGTGGCGAGTCGTGGTCCCTGCAGGCGGGGACCGCTCACGTCATTCCCCAGGCGGTCCATGAGCTGCAGGCCACGGTCGACAGCATCTGCCTGCTCACCGTCTGCGCCGACTAGTCCGTGCGGCCGTCGAGAGACTCTCGCAACAGGTCTGCGGAGCCCCGTTGTGGTCCATGCCTGACATTGTTGGCCCCGTGAGTGATGAACGCGAACGCCTTGCTGGCGAGACCCCCGTGACAGAGGTGGGCGTCGGACCCTGGGAGGGGTCGTGGCCGGATGACGATCACCTTGACCCCGACCTCTTGCGTGACGGCGATCGGCGCAACGTCATTGACGCTTACCGCTACTGGCGGCATGAGGCGATCGTCGCTGATCTCGACACCCGCCGTCACGACTTCCACATCGGCATCGAGAACTGGGAGCACGACTTCAACATCGGCTCCGTCGTGCGCACCGCCAACGCGATGGGGGCCGCCGCGTTCCACATCGTCGGTCGCCGCCGTTGGAACCGGCGAGGCGCGATGGTCACCGACCGCTACCAGCATGAACACCATCACCCCACTCCCGGCGATCTGGCCACCTGGGCCGCTGCGAACGGCATACACCTCATCGGAATCGACAACCTGCCCGGCAGCCGCTCGCTTGAGACCCATGACCTACCCAGGAACGCGATGCTGGTCTTCGGGCAGGAAGGGCCGGGGCTGTCCGACGCGATGCGCGCGGAGTGTGAGGTGACGCTGCACATCGAACAGTTCGGCTCCACCCGCTCCATCAACGCCGGAGCCGCAGCCGCGATCGCGATGCACGCCTGGGTTCGCAGGCACGTCTTCAACCAGCCGATCGCCTAGGCTGTCCCTCCCCCAAAAACCTGAGCTCGAGAGAGGCACTTCGTCATGCCCATCAACGAGGAGCTCACGCAAGAACAACACCACCTCGCGACCGCTCGCGCGGAGCTGGCCCGGATGCGCGAACGCACGCTCGCCCTCGACATCCAAGGCGGCAACGCCGTGTCGTCCGAGGCGCTGGCCAAAACGTTGTGGCGTCGGGCACGTTCCCTCGAGGATGACCCACGCACGGCGCTCTTCTTCGGCCGTATCGACCTCGAGACCGACGAGCGCTGGTACATCGGTCGCCGCCATGTCACTGATGATGCGGGAGATCCGCTGGTCATCGACTGGCGGGCGCCGGTGTCGACGACCTTCTATCGTGCATCGCACACCGAGCCGATGGGAGTGCGGTTGCGGCGGCGCTTCGGCTACGACCACGGGTCGATCACGGCCATGGAGGATGAGCATCTGCTCGACGCACGTGAGCCCGAGGCCCGCTCACACATCCTCGCCTCCGAGATCGAACGCCCACGTGTCGGCCCCATGCGCGACATCGTGGCGACGATCCAGCCCGAACAGGACGCCCTCGTCCGGGTCGATGCGACCACAACGGTCTGCATCCAGGGCGCCCCCGGCACGGGCAAGACTGCGGTCGGTTTGCACCGCGCGGCATGGCTCCTCTATGCCTACCGGCAGCGACTGGGCCGTAGCGGGGTGCTCGTCATCGGTCCGAACGACGCTTTCCTGGAACACATCGGTGCGGTCCTGCCGACGCTCGGTGAGGTCGAGGTGAAGCACACGAGTATCGAGGCGCTCACGGCGGCGGTGCCGGTGCGGGCTGTCGACGCCACCGAGGTGGCCCGGCTCAAGGGTGACGCTCGGATGGCCAAGGTCCTCCATCGCGCCGTGTGGTCGCACCTCGTGGCGCCGACCGAGCCGATGGTCGTGCCGCGCGGGGCGCGGAGGTGGCGCGTTGCTGCCTATGACATTGCTCCGCTGGTCGATGGTCTTGCTGGGCGCGAGATCCGCTACGACGCTGCTCGGCTGTTGCTGCCGCAGCGACTTTCGCACTCCGTACTCGTCAAGCTGGAGGCGCTGGGGGAGTGCCCCGATGACCGAGTCCAGGACGCCATCGCGCGCAGTGCTCCCGTGAAGGCGTATGCCGCGTTGCTCTGGCCCAAGGTCGACGCCCGTGTGTTGTTGCACCGGTTGCTCTCGGACGCTGACGTGCTTGCGGCTGCGGCGGAGGGAGTGTTGTCGGAGGAAGAGCAAGGTCTTCTCCTGTGGGAGAGGCCTTCTCGCGCAGCTGGATCGACGAGGTGGACGCTCGCCGACACTGTGCTTCTCGACGAGCTGCTCGACCTGCTGAACCGCACGCCGAGTCTGGGTCATGTCGTGCTTGATGAGGCGCAGGACCTCTCGCCGATGCAGTTGCGAGCCGTGGGCCGGCGGTGCTCGACAGGGGCCGCGACCATCCTCGGGGACATCGCGCAGGGGACAACGCCGTGGTCGACGGCCTCGTGGGCCGAGAGCCTCGCGCACCTGGGCAAGCCCGACGGCGTCGTGTCGGAGCTGCGCCGCGGGTTCCGCGTGCCAGCGAGTGTCATCGAGTTCGCAGCCCAGTTGCTGCCTGAGGCGGCGCCCGGGCTGGCGGCTCCGGAGTCAGTGCGTGACAACCCGGGACGACTCGACCTCGTCCCGGTGGAGGCAGACGACCTCGTGAGCGCGACGGTCACGCAGGTCGAGCGGCTGGGCGGCCTCGAGGGGAGTACCGGCATCATCGTGCCGGATGCGCGGGTCGCGGAACTGTCGCGGGCGTTCACTGCGGCGGGTCTCGAACACGGCACCCTCGGCGCGACCCACGGCGACGTCGACCACCAGGTCGATCTCGTCCCGGCGACAGTCGCGAAAGGCCTCGAGTTCGACCACGTGCTCGTCCTCGAACCGGCCGAGATCGCGGCAGCCGAGCCGGATGTCCGGACAGGGCTCCGCCGTCTCTATGTCGTCCTCACCCGCGCCGTCTCCGACCTCACTGTGGTGCACGCGGCGCCACTTCCCGAGGCGCTGCGGGGCTGACGGGTGAGCTTCCAGAACGGCTGTCAGTCGTCCCGATAGCGTCGTTCTCAGCGGGTTGACCACCGGCGTGTTCGTTCTGTCCTCAACACGAATAGCGCTGTGCCAGTGGTGAATTCACCCTCGGAGCGCAGCCGTAAATCCTTGACATTCGAACTCACGTTCGATAGGTTTGATCCATGGACAGCAACGCCGCAACCGCAGCCCTTGAGGGCCGGTATGCCGCGTTGCGGGCGTGCGCTGACACGCTGGGTTCCGATGATCTGCTGGATGTCGTCGAGCTGGCTCAACGCGAGATCAACGCCGCGTGCGCTCGCCAAGCCGTGGCGTTGGCGCACCTGGCCGCCCGCGAACCCACCCTGCTCTAGGACGGCACCTCGGCAGAGGTTCACCACGAGGTCGGGCACCAACGCCTCGACGCCCCCGAGCTGGCAGCTCCCCGCCTGGGAGTGTCGGTGCATGTTGCGACTCGACGCATTGAGAACGCGATCTCCCAACTGACCCGCACCCCCAAAGTGGTCGACGCCATGGCCACCGGCGACCTCGACGAACAACGGGCCTCAGTGGTCACCGAAGAAACCGACTACCTCTGCCCCGAGTCCGCGACTGAGGTCGTGGATCAGGTCAGCGAAGTGTGGGGAGAGCTCACCACCGGACCCCTGCGGCGCTTCCTGACCCGCGTCGCCGCCCAGGTCGACCCCGAAGCCGTCGCCGAACAAGCCGCGAACGAACGCGAACGCCGCGGCCTGACCCGGCGCACCGGCACCCACGGCACCGACCACTGGCGCGGCGACTTCGAAGTCGAACACGCCCGCGGTGCGTGGGCTGCCGTGACCGAACGAGCCCGCCAACTCGTACGCGACAAACTCGCCGACAACCTCGCGATGGCTCGCGCCGACGCGATGATGGAACTTCTCCTCGAACACTGCGACGTCCAGGTCGTCGTCCACACCACCCGCGCCGCCGAGCCCGACACCCATACCGCCAACACCCCGAACGCCGACACCCAGAACGCCGAGACCCAGGGCACGGCTGACGCACACAACTCCTCACCCGCCGCGCCTCCACACCAGGACGCCGCACCCCCACACCAACCAGCACCCAACGCTCCCCGACGCGCAGGCACGCCCAGTGCGGCCAAGGAACCAGCACCCACTGCGGCTGCCACCACTGCCGCTGCCGCAGACCGTGCTGGGGCGGGAGAACTGGTCGAGGTCGGTGGGCTCGGCACCGGTGGCACGACGTTCGTTCCCCGCGACTGGCTCGACGACGCCGGAACCTCGGACCCGGCACGTGACCTGATCTGCGACACCG
>JBDSIV010000091.1:0-7000 GCA_039917755.1 Knoellia sp.
ACCAACCCCGCCGACCGGCCGTGGCTCGACGTCGACGGCGAGCGCTACCCGCTCATGGGGGCCATCACCGTCCTGGGCCGCGACGACGCCGCCGACATCATCCTTGACGATCCCGGGATCTCTCGCCGACACAGCGAGATTCGCGTGACCCAGGACGGTCCGCGCATCATCGCCAGCATCCGCGACCTCGGATCGACCAACGGCACCTTCGTCAGTGGTGAACGCATCACGTCGACCCACCTCGAGGACGGCGACCGCATCACCGTCGGCCGCACGTCGGTCACCTACCGCGCCGGCCGGAAGTAGCAGGACGCACCCATGAGCGAGCTCACCATCACCCTCATGCGCCTTGGCCTCCTCGTCGCGCTCTGGGCCTTCGTCATCGCGGTCGTCGGTGTCCTGCGCGGCGACCTCTATGGCACCCAGGTGACGCCGCGGCGAGCCACACCCCCGCGCGGCAACACTCCCCGCCCCGTGGCGCGTGGCGCCAATCCGGCCAGTGTCCCGGCCGAACAGCGCCCCGTGGGCCGACGCCCCAGCGCGCGCGGCGACCGCGAACCCACCCATCTGCGCGTGATGAGCGGACCCCTGTCCGGCAGCAGCCTGCCCCTGCGCGAGTCCGGCACCCTCGTCGGTCGCAGCCCCGAGTCCGCGCTCGTCCTCGAGGACGACTTCGCGTCGGGACGTCACGCCCGGATCTTCAAGGGGCCGCAAGGGTGGGTCGTCGAGGACCTTGGCTCCACGAACGGCACGTTCATCGGTCAGCAACGCCTCGACGCACCGACTCCGGTGGCGACCGGGACCGAGATCCGGTTCGGCACCACCGTCGTCGAGCTGCGGAGGTAGCCGGTGCCGATCGCGTTCAACTTTGCCGCCCTCTCCGACGTCGGGATGGTGCGCACCAACAACGAGGACAGCGGGTATGCCGGTCCGCACCTTCTCGCGATGGCCGACGGCATGGGCGGTCATGCCGGTGGTGACGTTGCCTCGTCGACGATCCTTGGAGCCCTCGTGGGTCTCGACGGCGAGGCCTTCTCCGGCGCGGATGCCACCCGGGCGTTGTTGGGGCGGATCACGTTGGCCAATGAGGCTCTGGGTCAGCTCGCCCACGACGACCCGGACCTCGACGGCATGGGCACGACCCTCATCGCCATCCTGCGCGCCCGGGACAAGCTCGTCCTGGCCCACATCGGCGACTCTCGCGCGTTTGTCGTCCGCAAGGGTGAGGTCAGTCAGATCACCAAGGACCACAGCTTCGTCCAGTCACTCGTCGACGAGGGCCGCCTCACGCCCGAGGAGGCGTCGACCCACCCGCAGCGTTCCCTCGTGACCCGCGTCCTCACCGGTGCAGATGCGGAGGAGCCGGATGTCGTGGTTCGGCAGGCGATCGTCGGTGACCGCTACCTCATCTGCTCCGACGGCCTGACCGACTATGTCGCTCGCGACACGATCGATGACGTTCTGATCACTGAGCGCAAGCCCGCCGACTGCGCTGAGCGCCTCGTCCAGCTCGCCCTGCGTTCTGGCGCCCCCGACAACGTCACCGTGGTCATCGGCGACGTCGTCGACCTCACCACCTTCGTGCCCAGCGACTCACCCCAGATCGTCGGGGCCGCCGCCGCCAAGCGTCGGCACACCCGCCCGATCCCCGTGACGCCGGCAGCGAAGGCAGCAGCACTCTCCCACGAGGCGAGCGGCCGCTCCGGAGCTGGTGATGTCGAACTCGCGGACGAGGGTTCGAGCAGCCGCAACACCACAATTCTGCGTGGCATCGGCCTGGCTCTGGTCGCCGCGATCCTGCTCGTCGGCGGTGGGTATGCCGCGTGGTCCTGGTCCCAGGCGCAGGTCTATGTGGGCGTGAGCGATGGTCGCGTCGCCGTCTTCAAGGGTGTCGACCAGACCCTCGGACCGATCGAGCTCTCGCAGCCAGAGACGACCAGCGGTATCGACATCGACGACCTCCCCGACTTCTATCGCGGCCAGCTGGACCGCGGCATCACCATGGCGAGCCGCGCGGACGCCGCCGCCCTCATCACCAACCTCGAGGTCCAGGCAGGGGCCTGCCGCTATGCCAAGTCTCAGGGGCGCGACTGCGCCACGGTGCCCTCCACCTGGGTGACGCCGACACCGACGCCGACACCGACGCCGACCCCGTCCAGCAGTGCGTCGAGCACCCCCTCTCCCGGCAGCACGCCCAGCGACCCCCCTTCGCCCGCACCGACCGCCAGCCCGAACGCATGACCACCGTCTCGTCACTGGCATCACGCAGGGGCCGCAACGTGGAGCTCTGGCTCCTCGTCTTCGCCACCTCCATCGTCGCGCTCGCCTACATCAACGTCGGCGTCGCTGTCGATGGCGCGATCCCGCCCAGCCTCGTGGCCGTCGGCTCGGGGTTCGTCATCATCACCGCCGTCTTCCACCTCGTGATGCGGTGGCGCGCGCCCTACGCCGATCCCCTCATCCTCCCGATCGCGACGTTGCTCAACGGCCTGGGTCTCGTCATGATCAACCGACTCGACCTCGCCCACGGCCGCGACCTCGCCGACGGCATGGCGCTGCGCCAGCTCATGTGGAGTGCCCTCGCCGCCGGCCTGGCGATCGCAGCGCTTCTCATCCTGCGGGACCACCGCATCCTGCGCCGCTACACCTTCCTCGCCGGTGCGCTCGGTTTCGGGTTGCTCCTGCTGCCGCTCGTACCCGGGCTCGGAGTCGAGAACTACGGCTCGCGCATCTGGATCGCGGTCGGTCCCTTTTCGTTCCAGCCCGGTGAGGTCGCCAAGATCGTCCTCGCGATCTTCTTTGCCGGCTACCTCGTGCAGACCCGCGACGCCCTGTCCGTCGCGGGGCGGCGCATCCTCGGGTTGACGCTGCCCCGCGCCCGTGACCTCGGCCCGATCCTCGTGGCCTGGATGCTCTCGGTCGGCGTGCTCGTCCTCGAGAAGGACCTCGGGTCCTCCCTGCTCTTCTTCGGGCTCTTCGTCGCGATGCTCTATGTCGCGACGGAGCGCACGTCGTGGGTGGCGATCGGCATGCTGCTCTTTTGCGTCGGCTCCTACATCGCCTACATGCTCTTCAGCCACGTGCAGCGACGCGTGCTGCTCTGGCTCGACACCTTCAGCCGCGAGGCCCTCGACACCTCCGACCAGTTGGCCCGCGGAATCATGGGGATGGCCTCCGGTGGCATGTTCGGCACGGGCCTGGGCCGAGGCCGACCCGACCTCACCTACTTCGCCGAGAGTGACTTCATCATCCCGAGCTTCGGTGAGGAGATCGGTCTCGTTGGCCTCTTCGCGCTGCTGCTCCTCTATGTCCTCCTCATCGAGCGCGGCCTGCGCACCGCCATCGGCGCCCGCGACGGGTTCGGCAAGCTGCTGGCCGCGGGCTTGGCGTTCTCCGTCGCTCTCCAGTGCTTCGTCGTCGTGGGTGGCGTCACCCGCGTCATCCCCCTCACCGGCCTGACGATGCCCTTCCTCTCGCAGGGCGGCTCCTCCCTCCTCGCCAACTGGACCCTCGTCGCCCTGTTGCTGCGCATCAGCGATCACGCACGTCGACCCGTCCCGGACCCCGAGGCCCCCAACCCCGTGTCGAGCAACCAGACCCAGGTGGTGAAGCTGCGATGAACGCCCCGATCCGCCGACTCTCCTTCGTCGTTGCCATCCTTTTTGCCTCGCTCCTGGTCTCGACCACGATGATCCAGTTCGTCTTCGCCAAGGACCTCAACGCGCGACCCGACAACCGCCGCACCTTGCTCAGCACCTATGCCCGCGAGCGCGGCCAGATCCTCGTTGGAGACACCGCCATCGCGAAGTCGGTGGCAGCCAACAACGAATACAAGTGGCTGCGCACCTATCCGCAGGGGACCTCCTACGAGCACATCACCGGCTACTACTCCTTCTATGGCGCGGGCGGTGGCCTCGAACAGGCCGAGAACGGGCTCCTGTCCGGCAGCAGCGACAAGCTCGCGTTCCGCCGGGTCTCCGACTTCTTCACCGGGCGCAAGACCACCGGTGCCAGCCTCGAGCTGACCATCGACGCCAAGGTCCAGCAGGCCGCGATCAAGGCCCTCGACGGGCGCAAGGGTGCCGCCGTCGCGCTCAATCCCTCGACCGGAGAGATCCTCGCGATGGTGAGCAACCCCGGCTACAACCCAGCCGACCTTTCGGGTCACGATCTCAGCAAGGTCGACACGGCATACAAGAAATTGACGGCCGACAAGAACAAGCCGCTCATCAACCGTGCCATCGGCGGCGACCTCTATCCGCCAGGCTCAACCTTCAAGATCGTCACCGCCGCTGCGGCCCTGTCGAGCGGGAAGTTCCAGCCTGACAGTGTGCTGCCCGGACCCGCCGTCCTCGACCTGCCGCAGACCACGGTCGGACTGCCCAACGTCGGCAAGCGGTCCTGCGGTCCCAACGATGAGACCACGTTCCTGCACGCGATGGAGATCTCCTGCAACTCGGCCTTCGGCTACCTCGGACTGCAGATCGGCGGGGACGCGCTGAGGGAACAGGCGGCGAAGTTCGGTGTCGGGGACGCGCTGTCGATCCCGATGCGGGTCACCCCCAGCAGCGTTCCGACCAAGCTCAACCAGCCTCAGCTGGCCCAATCGGCCGTCGGACAGTACGACGTGCGCGTCACGCCGCTCCAGGTCGCGATGTTGAGCGCCGGCGTCGCCAACCACGGAATCGTCATGAAGCCCTACCTCGTGAAGTCGGTACTCTCGAGCGACCTCAGCGTCATCGAACGCGCCCAGCCCCAGCAGCTCTCCGAAGCCGTCACGCCCGAGATCGCCGCGCAGCTCACCGAGATGATGGAGGCCGTCGTCCAGAACGGCAGCGGCCAGCCCGCCCAGATCAACGGCGTGCGCGTTGCGGGCAAGACTGGTACCGCCGAAACCGACCGGGTGGCGCGCGCGCACGCCTGGTTCACCGGTTTTGCGCCCGCCAACGACCCGCAGATCGCCGTGGCCGTCGTTGTCGAGAACGGCGGCGACTCCAACAGTGAGGCTCGTGGAGGTGGCGCGGTGGGTGGCCCCATCGCCAAGGCCATGATCGAAGCAGGGTTGAAGAAGTGAGGACGCGATGAGTGAAGATCCCCTGCTGCTCGGGGGCCGCTACGAGGTCGGGGAACTCATCGGCCGTGGTGGCATGGCTGAGGTACACCTCGGCCACGACACCCGCCTCGGACGTCCGGTCGCGATCAAGATGCTGCGCACCGACCTGGCCCGCGACCCGTCCTTCATCAAGCGGTTCCGGCGCGAGGCGCAGTCCTCGGCCGGGCTCAACCATGCCTCGATCGTCGCGGTCTATGACTCCGGTGAGGACCATTCCGTCGAGTCGGGCGGAGCTCGCGTCGCGGTGCCCTACATGGTCATGGAGTACGTGCGCGGCAAGACCCTGCGCGAAGTCCTGACCGAACGCGACAGGCTCCCGAGCGACGAGGCCAGTCGGATCACCGAGGGTGTCCTCGACGCCCTCGCCTACAGCCACCGCATGGGCATTGTCCACCGCGACATCAAGCCGGCCAACGTCATGCTCACCCCGGATGGCTCGGTCAAGGTCATGGACTTCGGCATCGCCCGGGCCATCGCTGACACTGCCGCGACGATGACGCAGACCCAGGCCGTCATCGGCACCGCCCAATACCTCTCCCCGGAGCAGGCGCAGGGCAAGAACGTCGACGCCCGCTCCGACCTCTATTCCGCTGGCTGCATGCTCTATGAGCTCCTCGTGGGGCGGCCGCCGTTCGTCGGTGACAGCCCTGTCTCGATCGCCTACCAGCACGTCGGTGAGCAACCCATTGCGCCGTCGGCACGCGAAACGAGCATCGGCGAAGACCTTGATGCGGTGATCCTGCACTCCCTCGCCAAGGACCGCGAGAAGCGCTACCAGAGCGCCGATTCCTTCCGCACCGACCTTCAGGCGGCCCGGCTCGGCCGCCCCATCAGTGCGGCGGCCACGGCGTCCCTCGCCGCGCTGGCCGCGGGTGAGACGAGCGCACCCAGCACCTCCGAACCGACGGAGGTGTATGCCGCAACCACCAGTCCCAGGGATGGCTCACCTCCCGTGCCCGCACCGGGGTCGACGACCTCGACGTTCCCCGCGGCAGTGGACCCGCGGGACAGGCCCAAGCGGCGTGCGGGTGCCACGGCGATGCTCATCATCGCCATCCTTGCCGCACTCGCCCTGCTCGGGTTCGGTGTCCAGCAGTACCGCCAGATGCAGCAGGAAGCGAGCAAGGTGTCTGTGCCGGTGCTCGTCAACATCCCGCGGGACACGGCGGTCAAGAAACTCACTGATGAGGGTCTCGGCTTCACCGAGCGCACGGCCAAGGACGACAAGATCGCCAAAGGCTCGGTCGTCTCGCAGGACCCGCCCCCCGGCACGCGGGTCGACCCGGAGAGCACCAAGGTCGCCATCGTCATCTCGGCAGGTCCCAACGCGGTGCTCGTCCCCGATCTCAGGGGCATGACCGTGGCTGAGGCGACGGCCGCCCTTGAGAAGGTCAAGCTGGCCGTCGGGCACACGGTCAAGGTGGACACGAACGAGCAACCCAAGGACAAGGTCCTCTCGAGTGACCCCGCGTTCGGCGCGTCATTGCCCCCCGGCGAGATCGTCAACCTCAACGTCTCCAGCGGTCAGGTCCAGGTTCCCAAGCTGACCGGCCTGAGCCAGGACGAGGCCGCCGCTGTGCTGGCCAAGCTCGGCCTGTTCCCCAAGACCGAGAACCAGCCTTCGAGTCGCGCCAAGGTGGGCACGGTCCTGGACCAGAAGCCCGCCGAGAAGGACAAGGTCGACGTGGGGTCGGAGGTGACGATCGTCGTGGCTCAGAAGCCGCCGCCACCGCCCACCACTGAGCGGCCATCACCGACTCCAACTCCGACGCCGACGCCGACGCCGTCCCCGTCCTCGACCCCCAGTGAGACGCCGACGACCACCCCATCAAGCTCGGTCAGCCCCACCGTCCCCCCCACCCCCTGACCTCCGCAGCTACTGCACCG
>JBDSIV010000092.1:0-22719 GCA_039917755.1 Knoellia sp.
TCAAGCAGGCCAACGAGGACGGCGCGGGCCAGGTCGAGTTCGACCCGACCCTCTACGGCATGGCTGCCGAGTACGACGACCAGGGTGCCTACAAGTACCCCGAGGGCTTCGACTCCGAGACCAACGAGTGGCTCGAGGGCTTCGAGAAGCAGCGTGAGGTCTGGGAGAAGCAGTACGCCGAGGCGCACGCTCGCTGGGAGTCGCACCGCACCCAGGTCGAGGAGGCCGCCAAGGCTGACGCCGAAGCCGCCGCTGGTGGCGACAGCGCCACGTCCTACAGCAGCGACTCGTCCTCCGCGTCGTCCGCTTCGGACGACGACGATGACGAGAGCTCGGACTCGCGTCCGGCCGCTCCCGCCGCCGCCGAGGGCACCCTCGCCTCCGACGAGGCCCTCGCCGCACTGCGCGAGAAGCTCACCGGAAACTGAGCACGAGCGGCATACCTTGCGTATGCCGTGACGCTGGTCCGAAGGCCCGGTTCCCCTTGCGGGGAGCCGGGCCTTCGGCCTGTCGGCGACGCGTGCCACAGTGGCCGTATGGCACGTACCATCGCGACGAGCACGACAGTCGACCTCGAGAACCTTCTGGACTTCGCTCGGCCTCGCCACCACCTGATCCTCACGACGACTCGACGGGATGGTCGGCCTCAGGTCTCACCCGTGACCGGCGGCGTGGACCAGGAGGGACGCATCGTCATCTCGACCTATCCGGAGCGGGCCAAGACGGCCAATGCCCGTCGCGACCCACGAGTCAGCGTCCTGGTGATGTCCGACGACTTCGACGGACCGTGGGTTCAGGTCGACGGCGACTGCGAGGTTCTCGACATGCCCGAAGCCGCGGAGGCCCTCGTGGACTACTACCGCTGCATCTCGGGGGAGCACCCCGACTGGGACGAGTATCGACAGGCCATGCGTGAGCAGGACAAGTCACTGCTTCGCATCACACCGACCCGCTGGGGCCCGATCGCCACTGGTGGCTTCCCCGCCCGGCTCGTGAACTGAGCCGGTCAGGTGGTGACCAGGGATCGACCTCGGGCGGTCAGGTCGGTGACGACACCACGAAGAGTGGGGTGCTCGACGGTGGATCCCGTTGCCCAGTAGGCGGGGCGACGGTAGTTCGTGCGGGGGTTCTCGTCGACGACGCCGGCTTCGCAGCCCCAGTAGTGGCCACCGCCGAGGCTGACCATGAAGGCCCCAGCAGCGACGTCCCACGAGTTGGTGTGGAGATCGAAGGTGGCGTCCGCCCGCCCGGTGGCCACGTGAGCAAGACCCAGGGCGCCACTGCCCAGGGTGCGCACGGAGCCGTAGGCCCGAAGGAGCTTCCCACTGGCTGTCAGGGCGTCGTCACCGTTGGCGTCGAGGTCGAGATCGCGCGGGAACGTGGAGATGACCAGGCTGTCGATCTCACGCTCGAGCCGCCGTGGGCGCGCCGGTGAGCTGTTGACGGTCACACCGGTGAGGTCGGCGGCAAACACCTCGCCCAGGGCCGGAGCGGCGATGACGCCGGCGACGACGACCTCATCCACCACCGCCGCGATGGAGATGCACCAGAAAGCCAACCCGTGGCTGAAGTTCACGGTCCCATCGATGGGATCGACGTGCCAGGTGACCCGGCCTTGGCCGGACGTGCCACCCTCCTCGCCAATGATGCGGCTGTCCGGCACGGCCCGGGCAAGGCCGTCACGAAGGATGCGTTCGGACGCATGGTCGTGTTCGGTGACGAGGTCGTAGGGCCCACCCTTGTGCTCGATGGACATCGGCTGGCGGAAGGCGCCCATCAGGTAGGCCGCGCTCTGCGCGGCCACCTCCTGCGCGACACCGCGGAGCTGGCGGGACTCGTCGACGCTGCACCCGCCGCCCGTCACAGCTGGTCGCCCTCCACGGGCATGAGCCAGGCGCGTCCAGCCTCGAAGCCGACATCGAGGAAGTCGCCGGGGGAGAAGGTCTCGTGGGCGTGCGGGTCGGCCACCGAGACCACGAGGTTGCCGGCCTCGGTCTCGATGTCGTACTCGATGGACTGGCCATAGAACATCGACGAGAGCACGCGTCCTACGGATCCACCGACCGCCCGTCCATCGGTGGGCGTGAGCCGCACGGACTCGGGACGCACCATGAGGGTCACTGTGCTGCCGGCATGCACCGCTGCGTGCTTGGGCACGGTCCACCGTTGACCCAGGACGCTCACGTCGGCGTCGGTGTCGGCGACGTCATGCACATCCACGTCGAGGAAGTTGGCCCGTCCGATGAAGTCGGCGACGAACACCGACGCCGGGTGGCGATAAATCTCCTCGGGGGTGTCGACCTGCTCGATGACGCCGACGTTCATCACCACGATCCGGTCGGACATCGTCATGGCCTCGTCCTGGTCGTGCGTGACGAAGACCGTGGTGATGCCGAGGCGGCGCTGGAGCCGACGGATCTCGCCACGCATCTGCACGCGCAGTTTGGCGTCGAGGTTGGACAGGGGCTCGTCGAAGAGCAGCACCTTGGGGCGCATCACGAGGGCGCGGGCCAGCGCCACGCGCTGCTGCTGACCACCTGACATCTGGTGGGGGGCACGGTCGCGGTAGGGCCCGAGGTTCATCGATGTCAGTGCGGTCTCCACCTCTTCGGCAATCCGTGCCGAAGGGAGCTTTTGGAGCTTGAGCCCGTAGGCGACGTTGTTGAAGACGCTGAGGTGTGGGAAGAGGGCATAGGACTGGAACACCATGGCCATGGGTCGCTTGTTGGGGGCGACCTTGTTGATGAGCTCCTCGTCGAGTCGAATCTCGCCTTCGGTGGGGGTCTCGAAGCCCGCGATCATCCGCAGCGTTGTCGTCTTGCCGCAACCAGAGGGCCCGAGGAGGGTGATGAACTCGCCGGGCTCGACGTCCAGGTCGACGTCCTTGACGGCCGGGGCCGCGCTCTTGTCGTCGCCATAGACCTTGCGCAGGGAGCGCAGGGTGACACGGCCCGGGGTGGCGGTGGCGAGGTTGTCCCGGGCGGACTCGACGATGTTGCCGGCGTGACCGGGCTGGTGGGGCAGTGACTTCATGGCGCTCTCCGAGGTGGCGGTCATCGGCGGTCGATACCGCGGATCGAGGGGTGGAGCATCGCGAGGTTGAGCAGTCCGATGAAGCTCAGCACGATGACGATGAGGATGGCGCAGTAGGCGAACGCGTTGCCGAAGCGGCCGGAGTCGACCTCGGACAGGATCTGGCTCGTCATGATTTTGGTCTGCGGGGTGGTGATGAAGACGATCGGAGACAGCGTGGTCATCGATCGCGCGAACGCATAGGTGAGGCCGGCGAGCAGTGCAGGACGGATGAGGGGAAGCGTCACTGTTCGGAAGGTGGTCAGACTGCTGGCTCCGAGGCTGGTCGCAGCCTCGTCGATCGCCGGGTTGATCTGTGACAACGCGGAGATACCGGCCCGCTGACCCGTGGGAAGTGATCTGGCGACGAACACCATGACGATGGCCATGGCGCCGCCAAAGGCGGCCGAACCCCCGGCCACTGCAGGGAACCACTGCCGCCCACCGATGATCGTCGGGGTGTTGAAGGCAATGGCGTAGCCGATACCGATGACGGTGCCGGGCACGGACAGGCCGAGCATCCCGACGAAGTCCATGAGGCCGGACGTGCGCTTGAGCTTGCGGACGACCAGCCAGGCGATGAGCATCCCGAGCAGACCGGCGATGGGGGTCGCGATGAGGGCAAGCAGCGTGGTCGTGAACATGGCGTCGGACCCGATTCCCGAAAGGACAAACCGGTAGTGGTCCAGGGTGAACTCGTTGTTGACGCCAAAGATCTTGACGAACCCGCCGAGGACGACGGTGCCGTACATGAGGATCACGAGTCCGGCGACTCCGACTGCCATGGTGAGGATGGGGATCCGCAGGACGGGCGCGGTGATGAGCTCCGGGCTCCCCGCCGGCTTCCCGGTCACACTGACGACGTTCTTGCGTCCCACCCAGTAGCGCTGGACGAGGAAGACACTGAGCGCGGGAAGGAGGAGGACAAGCGAGTATGCCGCCCCTCCCGTGACGTTGTATTCGCCGACCACGGCGAGGTAGGCCCGCGACGCGAGCACCGTGTAGTCGCCGCCGAGGACGAGTGGGTTGGCGAGGTCGGCGATCGATTCCACGAAGAGGAGCAGCACGGATCCCGCAATGCCGGGGATGAGCATGGGCAGGGTGACGGACGTGAAGATCTTGAGCTTGTTGGCGCCGAGGTTGGCGGCCGCCTCGTCAAGGCTGGGATCCAGGCTCTCCAGCATGCCCTTGAGATTCATGTAGGCCACAGGGAAGAACGAGAGCGTGAGGACGAAGACGAGTCCCTTGAGCCCATAGATGTTGATGTCGAGCCCGAAGACCCCGTTGCTGATCATCCCGTTGCGGCCGAACAGGGTGATGGCGGCCGTGGCCACCGCGAACGGTGGGGACACGATCGGCATGAGTGAGATGAGGTGCAGGACCTTCTTGCCCCGGAAGTCGAGGCGCACCTGCGCGTAGGCCATGACGAACCCCACCGCAGTCCCCAGCAGGGCAACGATGACACCGAGCTGGATGGTGTTCCAGAGGATGCCGCGGTTGACCGGGTTGGTCAGCATCGAACTGACAATGTCCCAACCCTCTGCCGAGAAGGCGACGGCGAGGATCCGCACGAGGGGGAGCCCCACGATGACCGCGAGGATGAGGGCCACGAGGACCAGCATCATGATCAGAGTGAGGTCGCGTCCGGAGCGGCGACGCGGTCGGGACGAGGGCGTGGTCGTCCCGACCGGGTCAGCGACTGCGGTGAGCAGCGTGTCGGCCATCAGAAGTGTGTCGCCGTCACTCCTTGGGAGCGGGCGCGACCTCGGCGTCGAACTTCGCGGTCAGTTCCTTCTTCTTTTCGCCAGCGGCAATCGAGTCGTAGTCTACGAGCTTGACCTCGTCGAGCTTGACCATGTCGGCGGTGACGGTGGCGTCAGGGTTCGTCGGGATCTGGAAGCTGCCGACGGTCGGGCCGATGTTCTGGTGGTCCGTCGTCAGCGTCCAGTCGAGGAACTTCTTGGCGTTCTCGGCGTTGGGTCCGCTCTTGACGAGGGAGACGGCTCCGATCTCGTAGCCCGTGCCCTCCTTGGGGAAGGTGTTCTCGAGCATGTCGAAACCTTCCTTCTGGTACTTCACGCAGTCATGGCTGAAGATCACACCGACGGCGACCTCGCCACGGCCCGCCATCTGTCCGGGGGCCGAACCGCTCTTGGAGTACTGAAGGACGTTGTTGTGCAACTTGCCGAGGTAGTCGAAGGTCTTGGACACGTCCATGTTGTTGAGGACCATCTGCGTCCAGACCGCCGTGTAGGAGGTGCCGGACGTCGAGGGGTGCGCGATCGCGACCTGCTTCTTGAGCTTGGGATCGAGCAGGTCTGCCCAGGACTGGGGCGCGGTCGCACCGATTTTGGCGAGCTGGTCCTTGTTGGAGCAGAAGCCAAGGACACCGACGTAGGTGCCAGTCCACTTGCCGTCCTTGTCCTTGTACTTGTCCGGGATGACAGCAGCGTTGGGGGAGATGTAGGGCTCGATCAGACCAGCGTTGAAGGCGGCGACGTGTCCGTCGGACGGGCCGCCATAGAGAACATCGAACTCCGGCTTGGACTTGGCCGCGTCGAGGCGGGCGACACCCTCTCCCGAACTCATGCGCACATAGGAGGTCTTGATGCCCGAGGCCTTGGTGAAGGCAGCCGCCATGGCCTGGCACTGCTCTTCCTGGGGCGTGCAGGCGACGACGACCTCGCCGGTGCCCTTGATGGAACCACCGCTGGAGCTGCTGGCTCCTGGGGTGGAGGGGGCGGGTTCCTCGACGGCGCACGCTGCGAGGACCGTGGTCAGTCCAAGGGGAACCGCGAGGAGGAGGGCGGAGGTGCGAGTACGACGCATGGCGTTTGACTCCTTTGTCAATGGCCGACCGTGACGCTTACGGCCTGCTGCGGGCACGACACTAGGGTGATCGACTCGCCCGCAGGTCACGAAACGGCATGCACACGGTCACGGTCCTGTGACCGAGTCGACCCCGCGTCCTCCGTCGGGCGTGGGCGAGACGTAGCGGTACCCCACGCCGCGCACGCTCTGCACGCACCCTCGTGCCGCGGGGTCGACGGACTCCAGCTTGAGCCGGAGGCGGTAGACCGCTGTCTTGAGCAGCTCGCGCCCGCCCAGGGGCTGCGCATCGCCCCACGCGAGCAGGAGCAGCTGTCGGAAAGGCAGGTCCTCCTCAGGGTGGGTCACGAGGGCAGCCAGCAGGCGGTACTCATGCGAGGTGAGGTCGACGCGCTTGCCCATGACGTAGGCCGTTGCGGCACTGAGGTCCAGGGTCACGGGACCGGACTCGGCCACGGCCCCACGACTGAGCGGAGATCGGCGCACCAGACCCGCGGCCCGCAACGCCAGCTCACGCGGGTGGAACGGTTTCGCGACATAGTCCGAGGCGCCGGCCTCGAGGCCAGCGATGCGTTGGGAGGTCTCGCCGAGGGCGGTGAGCAGGATGACGGGGATCGGTCTGGTCGACGTGATCCTCCGGCAGAGCTCGATGCCGGACATGCCCGGAAGCATGACGTCGAGGACCACGAGGTCGATCTGCTGGTCCCGGACCAGGAGCCAGGCTTCTTCGGCCGACCCCGCCGAGAGGGTGATGAAGTCCTGGGTCTCGAGCGCGAACGTGATGATGTCGCGCATCGCCGGCTCATCCTCGACGACGAGGACCCGCCACTGGTCGTTGCTCACGCCTCCCCCTTGTCCTCGCCTGCGGGGAAGGTGACGAGCATTGTCGTTCCGTGTTGAGCAATGGTGTCGACGAGGATCCGGCCGCCGTGGAGTTCGGCGATGTGGGCCGAAATATAGAGACCGAGCCCCGTGCCTTCGCCCACCGGGGCCCCGCTCGAGAACCGTTCAAAGAGACGCGAGCGTTCGACCTCGCTCATCCCACGACCCTGATCGCTGATGGCGATGATGACGTTGCCATCGGCGGTGTGGCCACGCACCACGACCTCGTTCTGCGGTGAGTCGTCGTGGCGCAGGGCGTTGCCCACGAGGTTGCTGATGAGTTGGTGGATGAGTTGGGGGTCGAGATAGACCCGCGTAGGGGGACCTGGGGCGTCAAGGGCGATGGCCCGGTGATGGTGCACCTGACGAAGCTCGCGCACGACCGATCGCAGATAGGCCCGCAGCTCCATCTGGCGAAGGTTCACCTCGAACAGGCCCGCTTCGATCCGAGCATGGGCCAACAGGTCCTCCGCGAGGGCAATGACGTGATCGGCACTGCCCGAGATCGTGTTGACGAACTTCGCCTGGGTCGTGGTGAGTGGACCCGGTGTCTCCTCGGCGAGCAGATCCGCGGAGCCTTTGATCAGCGCCAGCGGAGTGCGCACCTCGTGGCTGAGGACGGAGATTTGGTCTGCCCGGCGCAGGGCGAGGTTCTGAAGCCTCGTGATTTCACGGGTGCTGGTGCGCAGCCGAGTTCGGAGTCGACGCACCCACCATCCGAGGGAAATCGTCGTGAGCGCCAGGGTCAGGAGCCCCACCTGCAGGGCCGGAGTCATGTGAACGACCCTACGCACCCGCCCGGTACCTTGGCCCCATGTTGCGCGTGGGTCTCACCGGCGGAATCGGGTCGGGCAAGTCAACGGTCGCCCGGCTCTTGGCCGACCTGGGTGCTGTGGTCGTCGATGCGGACGCTGTCGCACGCGAGGTCGTCGAACCCGGTATGCCGGCCCTCACCGCCATTCGTGAACGCTTCGGTGATGCGGTGTTCGGCTCCGACGGCGGTCTGGACCGTCCGGCTCTCGGGCGGGTCGTCTTCACTGACCCCAGCGCTTTGGCCGACCTCGAGAACATCACCCACCCAGCCATCTGGAAGCGCACTGCCGCACTGATGTCGGCCGCCCATGATGACGCGATCCTCGTCCACGACATGCCGCTCATCGTGGAGAAGGGCACGGGCTCCGACTACCACCTGGTCATCGTCGTCGGGGTGCAGGAGCAACAACGACTGGAGCGGTTGGTGCGCGACCGTGGGATGACACCCGAGGACGCGCAGTCCCGCATTGACGCACAGGCCGACGATGACGCTCGCCGTGCAGCGGCCGACATTTGGCTGGACAACAACGGAACTCCTGAGCACCTCGAGGCAGGGGTGCGCAAACTCTGGGCAGAACGGTTGGAACCCTTCAACGAGAACCTGATTCACGGCATACGCGCGCATCGTCCGGACGCACTGACTCTCAGCGCCCCGCAAGACGAATGGCCCGCGGAGGCTGCGCGGCTCATCGCCCGCCTCACGCGCGCACTGGGGGAGCGGGCCGTGACTGTGGACCACATCGGCTCGACTGCCGTTCCCGGGCTCGTCGCCAAGGATGTCATCGACCTGCAGATCGGAGTGCTTTCACTGGGTGACGCCGATGAGGCAGAGTTCGTGGAACCGTTGCAGCGCAACGGGTTTCCACGGGTTCAGGGCGTCACGGAGGACAGCGGCAAGGACGGGGCAGGGTGGCCGAAACGCTTTCACGGCAGCGCCGATCCGGGCCGGGTAGCGCATGTCCACGTACGTGAGGTCGACAGCCCCGGCTATCGCTGGGCGCTGGACTTCCGCGACTGGCTCCGGGCGCACACGTCGGCGTGCGAGGACTACGCCGCCCTCAAACTCGACCTGCTCGCCCAGGGTTTGACGACCGAGGACTACACCGCGGCCAAGGAACCGTGGTTCGACTCCGTGCACGAGCGTGTTGCGCAGTTCCGATCCGGTCACTCGCCGGGGTAGCGGACTCCCACCTGGGCGCGGACCTCGTCAAGAATCTCCATGATGCGCAGCGTCTCTGCGGCCGGCAGGAGCGGGCTCTCGGTGAGTCCGGCATCAACGACCCGAGCCGCTTCGCAGAACTCGAAGTGCAGGCCGTGGGTGCGATCCTCGGGCTCCCAGGAGATGTCGGTTTGGGCGTCTCGGGAGACGAAGCGGACGCGCGAGGGTGCGTACCAACTATTTGCGGGGTCCTCCGGGTTGCCGAGCTCCAGGCGCCCGGCGGTGCCGTTGATGCTCGCGGTCGTGGGCGTGCGCGAGGTCATCGTGGCATGCAGCAGTCCGCGTCCTCCCTCTTTACCCGTGACGAAGATCGTCTCTTCGGCGTCCACGCCCTCGTCGGTGAGGCGACCGGTGGCGGTGACGGTCTCGAGGCCACCGAGGGCGAAACTGGCGAAGGACGTCGGATAGATCCCGAGGTCGAGCAGGGCGCCTCCAGCGAGGGCTGGGTCGGAGAGGCGCTGCGGACCCCCCGGGTGAAGGGGCTGGCCATGGTCGGCGAAGACGTTCTCGACCTCACCGAGCATCCGCTGCTCGAGGCACTGGCGGACGACGTCGATACCGGGCAGGAACCGCGTCCACATCGCCTCCATGGCCAGCAGCCCCCTGTCCTTGGCCGTGTCGAGGATTGCGCGGGCCTCGGTGGCGTTGCGCGCGAAGGCCTTCTCGATGAGGACGTGCTTGCCGGCGTTGAGGGCGAGCAGCGCCTGGGCGTGGTGCTCGGAGTGGGGGGTCGCGACATAGACGATGTCCACGTCAGGGTCCGCGACGAGCTCTGCATAGGACCCGTATGCCGTGTGCGCACCGAAGTCGTCCGCGAAGGCTTGCGCTCGCGTGAGGTCCCGCGAGGCGACGGCCTGGATCACCTGGTCGGTCTCGGCGTGCAAGGCAGTGGCCGATGCCCGGGCGATGTAGCCCGGGCCGAGGATGCCCCAGCGCAGGGTGGGGGCGGTGCGTGGGGCCGGGGTGCGGGGCGTGGGGAGGGTCATGGGCACCGGTCCATCGTCGCACTGGTCAGAGGCAGTGTCAGTGGCGAGGCATACCGTGGTGGCATGCGTCCCACCACTGACTTGAAGCGCACCGTCGCCCCGTTCCAGGTCGTGTCCGAGTTCCAGCCGGCGGGTGATCAGCCGACCGCGATCACGGACCTGACCGAGCGGATCAACGCGGGCCAGCAAAACGTCGTGCTTCTCGGTGCCACTGGCACGGGCAAGTCCGCGACGACGGCCTGGCTGATCGAGCAGGTGCAGCGGCCGACGCTGGTGATGGCACCCAACAAGACTCTTGCGGCGCAGCTCGCCAACGAGTTCCGGGAGCTGCTGCCCAACAACGCGGTCGAGTATTTCGTCAGCTACTACGACTACTTCCAACCCGAGGCCTACGTCCCGCAGACCGACACCTACATCGAGAAGGACAGCTCGATCAACGACGAGGTCGAGCGGCTGCGGCACTCGGCGACCAACTCGCTGCTCACCCGTCGTGACGTCATCGTCGTGGCGTCGGTTTCGTGCATCTATGGACTCGGCACGCCGCAGGAGTATGTCGACAAGATGGTGCAGTTGCGTGTCGGCGACGAGCTTGACCGAGACGACCTGCTGCGCCGCTTCGTGCAGATGCAATACACGCGCAACGACCTGGCGTTCACCCGCGGCACCTTCCGGGTGCGTGGGGACACGGTCGAGATCATCCCGATGTACGAAGAGCTCGCGGTGCGCATCGAGTTCTTCGGCGACGAGGTCGACAAGATCTACACGCTGCACCCACTGACGGGCGAGATCGTGCGCGACGAGACCGAGATGTATGTCTTCCCGGCCTCGCACTACATCGCCGGTCCCGAGCGCATGGAGCGGGCCATCGCGGGGATCGAGCACGAGCTCGAGGAGCAGCTCAAGACCTTTGAGAGCCAAGGCAAGCTGCTCGAGGCTCAGCGCCTCCGCATGCGCACGACCTATGACATCGAGATGATGCGCCAGGTCGGATCGTGTTCGGGCATCGAGAACTATTCGATGCACCTCGACGGGCGCATCGCTGGGACGGCACCAAACTGTCTGCTCGACTACTTCCCTGAGGACTTCCTGCTCGTGCTCGATGAGTCGCACGTGACGGTGCCGCAGATCGGCGCCATGTATGAAGGCGATGCCTCGCGCAAGCGGACCCTCGTTGACCACGGCTTCCGGTTGCCGTCGGCGATGGACAATCGCCCGCTCAAGTGGGAGGAGTTCCTCGAGCGCATCGGGCAAACCGTCTATCTCTCCGCGACACCCGGCAAATATGAGATCGCCCAGGCCGACGGCATCGTCGAGCAGATCATCCGTCCGACCGGCCTCATCGACCCCGAGATCGTCCTCAAGCCGACCAAGGGCCAGATCGACGACCTCCTGCACGAGATCAACCTGCGGGCCGAGCGCAACGAGCGCGTGCTCGTCACGACCCTGACCAAGAAGATGGCCGAGGACCTCACTGACTACCTCTTGGACAAGGGGGTTCGGGTGCGTTATCTCCACTCCGACATCGACACCCTGCGCCGCGTGGAGCTGCTGCGCGAGCTGCGCATGGGCGAGTACGACGTCCTCGTTGGCATCAACCTGTTGCGTGAGGGCCTGGACCTGCCCGAGGTCTCCCTCGTGTCGATCCTCGACGCGGACAAGGAGGGGTTCCTGCGGTCCGCTCGCTCGCTCATCCAGACGATCGGCCGTGCTGCTCGCAACGTCTCGGGTCAGGTCCACATGTATGCCGACAAGGTGACGCCGTCGATGCAAGAAGCCGTCGATGAGACGAGTCGCCGGCGCGAGAAGCAGATCGCCTACAACCTCGAGCGAGGCGTGGACCCGCAACCGTTGCGCAAGAAGATCGCGGACATCACTGACCTGCTCGAGCGCGAAGATGCCGACACCGAGGCTCTGCTCGGCTCCGGACGTGCGCGATCGCGCGGCAAGAGCGACGGTGGGCGCGGCGGCCGTGGGGCGTTGGTGGCCGACACCGCCACCGTTGGCCTGGGCCGGCTCTCCGACATGGCTGCTGGTGACCTCGCCAACCTCATCCAGGAGCTCACGACCCAGATGCACCAGGCGGCAGCCGACCTGCACTTCGAGCTGGCCGCCCGACTGCGTGACGAAGTTGGGGACCTCAAGAAGGAGCTGCGCCAGCTCCACGAGGCGACACGATGACATTCCCACAATGCCGGGATGCCTGAGGAGGTCGCGGCCTACGCGTTGGCCAAACGCGGCGTTTGGGAGGACCACGCTGGGGGGAGACCACGTCGCCAAGCTGCCCAGGAGTCAGCGCCCTGCCAGCTCCTCGAGCAGCTCGAGCTGACGCACCCAGGTCTGCGAGTCCGGGTCGATGACAACGAAATGGTCGCCGTCGACCTCGACCATTGAAGCATCCGCGCCTGCCTCGGTAGCGGCACGGACGTAGTCGCTGGATTGGTTCGGCGGGACGATGCCGTCGGCCCGACCGTGGATGCAGCGCACCGGCACAGCGAGCGGGAGTTGCTGCGTCGGGTCGTAGGCGGCGTCCCCAGTCGTCGGTGGATGCCCCAGGAAGCGCTCGACGGCTCCGTCCCCGAGGTGGGCGTCGTGGGCGGAGCGAAGGTTGAGGACCCCCGCTTGTGACAGCGCACCGGTGACCGCGACCTTGGCGTCGTGCCATGGCTCTTGGCGCTGTCGGCCCGCCGCCCACACGGCGAGGTGGCCACCAGCTGAATGACCGAGGGTGAGGAGGGTGCTCGTGTCGAGTCCGTCGATCGTGGCGAGGTGCTCGATCGCGGTGTGCACGTCGTCGAATGTGGCGGGTGTCCCTCCTCCGTTCCCAACACGGCGGTACTCGATGTTCCACGCGGTCCACCCGTGTTCGGCGAGGGAGCGGGCGAGGGGACGCCCCAGGTCGAGGTCGTACTCCGCTTTCCAGAACCCACCGTGGATGACGACGACGACCCCCTTGCTGGTGCCGGGCGATCGAGTGAGTTCACCGAACTGGCTGGGGTCCTTGCCATAGGTCAGGCGCATCGGGACGCTCCCTTCCTTGTCGACGTCGGGAGTCTGCGTGCTACAGGCCGCGAGGGGGAGGACCGCCACGGCGCTCAACACTGACCTGCGACTGGGCACGTCCGAAGCGTAAGCCGTGGGGGTGGGCGGCGAGTGGGGAGGCGGAGGGCGGGCCCCCTACGGTCCGCCGAATTCCCGCTACGAACTTGTTCGTGCGAGAATCGGCGGAGCGGAGGGGAGTATCCCCAGCGCGGCTACCTCGTCATCACGGCGGCTACATCGCCCGGGGAGTCGGTCCGTCCATAGGGCGGGAGAGACCTCCGGGCCATGTCCCCAACCTCGGAAGGTTGCCCGCGTGCATTCCCTTTCCTCCTTCACCGGCCTCTCAGCAGCGACACCATCGATGAACGTCGCCACCTGGCAGTGGTTCCTCACCCTCGGCATCGCCGCGGCCGTCCTCACCTTCGACGTCGTCATGATCGCCCGGAATCCGCACCGGCCCTCGACCAAGGAACTCAGCGTCACGCTGTCCTTCTACGTCGGAGCCGCGATCCTCTTCGGCATCTGGGTGTGGGTGAGCCACGGCAGCCAGCTCGCTGGTGAGTTCTATGCGGGGTGGCTGACCGAGTACTCGCTGTCGGTCGACAACCTCTTCATCTTCCTGCTGATCATGGCGAAGTTCGCCGTGCCCGAGAAGTTCCAGCAGGTCGCCCTCATGTGGGGCATCATCATCGCGATCGTGCTGCGCGGCATCTTCATCTGGCTGGGCGCGGCGGCGATCAACAATTTCTCGTGGGTTTTCTACATCTTCGGTGCGTTCCTCATCTACACCGCGGTCAAGCTCGCGACGGAGGGTGAGAGCGACGACGAGGAGTTCGAGGAGAACCGCTTGATGAAGTGGGTGGAGAAGACACTCCCGTCCACCAAGGATTGGAGTGGCAAGCTTTTCGCCAAGGAGAACGCGAAGCGCGTCGTGACCCCGCTGTTCATCGTCGTCCTTGCGCTCGGGACCACCGACCTGCTCTTCGCGCTCGACTCCATCCCCGCGATCTACGGCCTCACCAAGGAGCCCTATCTCGTCCTCACGGCCAACCTCTTCGCGCTCATGGGTCTGCGCCAGCTCTACTTCCTGCTCGGGGGACTGCTGCAGAAGCTCGTCTACCTCAGCTTGGGCTTGTCGGTGCTGCTCGCCTTCATCGGCGTCAAGCTCATCCTGCACGCGCTCCATGAGAACGAGCTTCCGTTCATCAACGGTGGAGAGCACCTCAAGGTGTGGGACATCCCGATCTCGGTCTCGCTCGGCGCCATCGTCGTCATCCTCGGCGTGACGACAATCGCCAGTCTCTGGAAGTCCAAGCGCGACGCCAAGGCGGAACTCTCAGCCTGACCCGAGCACACGGCATACCGGCCGGAGAGCGTCTAGGACCCCGTCGACTCGGCGGGGTCCTTGCGCGTTCCGAGCACGATCGCGGAGGCGAGCACGACGAGGGCCATCCCCACGAGTTGGAGGGTGCTCAGGCTCTGGCGCAGCACGAGGAACCCCGCAAGGGCGGCGACCGCGGGCTCGAGCGAGAGCAGGATCCCGAACACCTTCGCCGCAAGGGTGCGCAGGGCGACAAGCTCCAGGGAGTAAGGGAGGACCGAGGAGAGGACGGCGATGCCGAGCCCCTGGAGGAGGACGGTGCGGTCCCACTCCGGCACCGAGCCGGCCCCGAGCGGCAGGACCACGAGGGACGCGACGCACAGGGCAATGGCGAGTCCCTGCAGCTGGGGGAACGCGGCACCAGTGCGTCGGGAGAAGACGATGTATGCCGCCCAGCACCCTCCGGTCAAGAGCCCGAGACCCAGCCCACGCCACTCGAGCTCGGCGAGCGGCACCTCGAACGCACGGGACACAAGGACGACACCGGCACCCGCGCAGAGAACGGCGATGGAGTCGCGCGGTCTCCGGGAGAGGACGGCGGCGAGTGCGAGCGGACCGATGAACTCGACCGTGACGGCCACGCCGATGGGCAGGTGGGCCAGCGAGCTGTAGAAGAAGAAGTTCATGGCGCCGAGGATGAGACCAAACGTCAGGACTGTGCGCACCGCGGCGGCGGAGTGCCCGCGCAGGCTGGGGCGGGCGACGACGAGCATGACTGCGGCCGCGAAAAGGAGCCGCAGCAGCACTGACCCCCCCGCCCCGATACGGGGGACGAGCAGTGCCGCGAGGGTGGCTCCGAACTGGACCGAGACGATGCCGCCGAGGACGAGGAGCGGGGCCGGGACAGTTGAGGCTCGGGGCACGCGCGTCAGCGTAGCTCGACGGGCAGGAGCTCCTCGGGCAGGTTCTGGTAGCTCACCGGACGGAGGAACCGGGCGATGGCGAGAGTGCCGACGGAGGTCGTTGCCGGAGCGGAGGTCGCCGGGAAGGGACCGCCGTGGACCATGGCGGATGCGACCTCGACGCCGGTCGGCCAGCCGCCCCAGAGGACGCGGCCGGCGCGGTCTTCGAGGATGGGGAGGACGCGCTGGGCAGCGTCGTGGTCCTCGTCGGTCCCGTGGACCGTAGCGGTGAGCTGGCCCTCGATGCCAGCCAAGGCGTCGACGAGCGCCTCGACCGAGGGGTAGCGCACGACGAGCCCCGCCGGTCCGAAGACTTCCGCGGAGAGGTCCACCTCGCGGCGGAAGACGTCGAGCTCGGTCGTGACGAGCGTTGGGGTCGCCGCAGCGTCGGTGACCTCTCCGGCCGCCACCACCTCGACGCCCTCGACGGCGCGCCAGGCCTGGACGCCCCGCGCGCAGGCCTGAGCGATGGCCGAGGTGAGCATGACCTGGGCCGGGGTCTGCGCGAGCGCGGCGGCAGACGCGTCGACGAAGGCGTCCCCGTCGGGGCCGGCCGGGACGAAGATGAGGCCGGGGTTCGTGCAGTACTGACCGGCCTCCTTGATGAGCGAGCCTGCGAACTCCCGCGCGAGCGCACCTGGGTCGGCGAGGGCACCGGGCAGGACGACGACGGGGTTGACCGACGACATCTCGGCATAGACGGGGATGGGCACCTCGCGGCGTTGTCCCGCCTCGACGAGGGCGAGGCCGCCCCCGCGGGAGCCGGTGAAGCCGACCGCGCGGATCCGCGGGTCCGCAACGAGAGCCTGCCCGACCTCGGCGCCGCCGTGGAGCATCGAAAAGACACCGGCCGGCATGCCGGTGCGCTCTGCGGCACGCTGGACGGCGCCGGCGACGAGCTCGGAGACGCCGGGGTGTGCGGGGTGGGCCTTGACGACGACCGGGCAGCCGGCGGCGAGCGCGGACGCGGTGTCGCCCCCCGCGACCGAGAAGGCCAAGGGGAAGTTGCTCGCGCCAAAGACGGCCACCGGGCCGACTGGGACGTGGATGAGTCGCAGGTCCGGGCGCGGCAGCGGCTGCCGGTCGGGCAGGGCGGCGTCGTGGCGGCGGCCGAGGTAGTTGCCGTCGCGGACGACGCCGGCGAAGAGCCGGAGCTGGTTGACCGTGCGGCCGCGTTCCCCGGTCGCGCGCGCCTCGGGGAGCGCAGTCTCGGCAACGACACGTTCAGTGAGCGCATCGCCGAGGGCGTCGATCTCATCTGCGATCGCGTCGAGGAAGGCCGCGCGCTGCTCGCGGGGGAGGGCGCGGTATGCCGGCGCCGCCTCGGCGGCGGCCCGGGAGGCGGCCTGAACCTGCTCCGTACCGGACTCGTGGAATTCCCCGGGCAGGTCCTGCCCCGTGGTCGGGTCGACGGCGCGCAGGGTCGGGCCGGTACCGGGGGTCCACTGGCCGTTGATGAGGGTCGCTCCGGTGAGGTTCATGACAGTCTCCGTGGGGTCGCGAGGTCCGAGAACGCCACGATGGTAGCAGTGCCATGTAACATTGCACTATGCGAGGAGCGAACCGATGAGGGTGGTCGTGATCGGAGCCGGCATCATCGGCGCGTGCGTGGCGCGCGCAGCCGTTGTCGCCGGCTGCGAGGTCGTCGTCCTCGACCGTGACCAGGTGGGCTCTGGCACGACGAGCCGGGGAGAGGGCAACGTCCTCGTCTCCGACAAGCCGCCCGGGCCAGAGCTCGACCTTGCCCTCGCGAGCCGCCGCCGCTGGGAGGACCTCGGCGATGAGCTGGGACGCGATGCCCTCGAGCTCGAGTCCAAAGGGGGCCTCGTCGTTGCCACCTCCCAGGCCGCGCTCGACCCCCTGTCCCGCCTCGCCGCGGCTCAGCGCGAGGTCGGCGTCGAGGTGGAGTCGGTGAGTGACCCCACGCAGGAGGAGCCGTTCCTCACGCCGAAGGCAGCCGGCGCCCAGTGGTACCCGCAGGACGCCCAGGTCCAACCGGTCCTGGCCGCAGCCGCCCTGCTCGCCGACGCCGTCCGCCGGGGAGCCGAGTACCGTCCGGGGACGGAGGTCGCGGCCGCACGGACCGGACAGGACGGCCGCCTTGGCGGCGTCGTGACGACCTCCGGCGAGGTCATCGCGGCCGACGCCGTGGTCAACTGCGCCGGGACGTGGGGTGCTGTCGTGGGTCGCCGCCTCGGCGGCGAGGTGCCGGTGCTCCCACGCAAGGGCTTCGTCCTCGTCACCGAGCCGTTGCCTCCAACGGTTCGGCACAAGGTCTACTCCGCGGACTACGTCGCCAACGTCGCGGCTTCCACCGAGGGCCTCGAGACCTCCTGCGTCGTCGAGGGCACGAGAGGCGGGACCATCCTCATCGGGGCGAGCCGGGAACGGGTCGGTTTCGACCGCTCGATGAGCCCGCTGACCGTGCAGCGCCTCGCAGCCCAGGCCGTGGCGCTCTTCCCGTTCCTCGCCGGGGTCCAGCTGCTCCGGGTCTACCGCGGCTTCCGGCCCTACTGCCCAGACCACCTCCCCGTCATCGGCCCGGACCCGCGCGTCGCGGGCCTGTTCCACGCGTGCGGGCACGAAGGGGCCGGCATCGGCCTCGCGCCCGCGACGGGAGACCTCGTCGTCGCGCACCTCACCGGTCTCGACCCGACGCCACTCGCCGGGGTCGACCCGGCACCGTTCCTGCCCGAGCGCCTGCTGCACGCCCCCGAGGAGGCTTCGTGAGCACGAGCACCTTCAGCTTCGACGGAACCGACATCGCGTTCGTCCCGGGACAGAGCGTCGGCGCCGCCCTGATCGCGGCGGGCCGGCCGTCGTGGCGGACGACCCGTCACGACGGCGCACCCCGCGGCCTGTTCTGTGGGATCGGCGTCTGCTTCGACTGTCTCGTCACCGTCGACGGCTTCCCCAACGAGCGCGCCTGCCTCGTCCTCGCCGAGGTCGGCCAGCAGGTCAGTACCCAGGAGGGGAGCGGACATGACCGCTGAGAACCGTCGCGCGCACACCCGTGCCGACCTCCTCGTCGTTGGGGGCGGGCCCGCCGGGCTCACCGCCGCGGCGACGGCCGCTTCGGGCGGACTCGCGGTCGTCCTCGTCGACTCAGGTCACGCCCTGGGTGGGCAGTACTGGCGCCATCCGCCGGCCGGCGCGCAGGTGGCCGGGACCGACGGCTTCCACCACGACCTCACGGCATACCGCTCGCTGGTCGACACCCTCTCGGGTCATGCCGAGTCCGGGTTGGTCGACCTGCGCCTGGGGCACCACGCCTGGACGGTGCTCCGGGACGAGGACGGGATCGAGCTCCACGTCGTCGACCGGCGACGTCCCGGTGCGGACCGTTCGGTCGTCCTCAGGGGCCGCCGACTGCTCGTCGCCTCAGGCGCATACGACCGGCAGCTGCCGTTCCCCGGCTGGGACCTGCCTGGGGTCTACACCGCAGGTGCCCTCCAGGCGCTGCTCAAGGGCGGTGGAGTCGCCGCCGGCCGCCGCGTCCTCGTCGCAGGAACGGGCCCGTTCCTCCTGCCCGTTGCGGTTGGCCTCGCCGACGCCGGGGCACGGGTCGTCGGGGTGCACGAGGCGAACGACCCCCGGCGCTGGCTCCGCCACGCGAGGGCGGTGGCCGCCCTCCCCGGCAAGGCCGCCGAGGCAGCGGAGTACGCCGCGGCCCTCCTGCGCCACCGCATCCCGGTCCGGATGCGATCGACCGTGGTCGCGGCGCACGGTACCGAACGGGTGGAGGCCGTCACCGTCGCCCGGCTCGACCGCGACGGCAGGCTGCTCGAAGGGACGCAGGAGCGCATCGCCGTTGACGCGGTCGGTGTCGGCTGGGGCTTCACCCCTCAGCTGGACCTCGCTGTGACCCTCGGCTGTGAGCTCGTTGGCTCAGAGGACGGCAACGCCGTGGTCGACGTCGACGCCTGGCAGCGCACGTCCGTGCCCGGTGTCCTCGCGGCGGGTGAGAGCACCGGGATTGGCGGGGCACTGCTTGCCGGACTCGAGGGCCGGCTCGCCGCCGAGGGACTGCTGCGTGAGGTCGGCCAGGGCGCGCCGTCGACTCGCCTGCGGTCCGTGCGGCGAGCGGTGGCGCGGCAGCGGGCCTTCTCCCGGGCGATGCGCGAGGCCCATCCTGTCCCCGCCGGGTGGCCGGGGTGGCTCGACGACGAGACGACGATCTGCCGCTGCGAGGAGGTTCGCCACCGCGTTGTGCGCGAGGCCGTGGCGTCGGGCGCGAGCGACGGGCGCCAGGTCAAGCAACTGACCCGGACCGGCATGGGTTGGTGCCAGGGGAGGATCTGCGGCTTCGCCGTCGAGTGCCTTGCCCGTGGCGAGATCCCGGGGGCGCGCACGCCGGCCCCGGCCACCGAGCGCCTGGTCGCCGCCCCGCTGACCCTCGGCGCGCTCGCCCGGGTTCCGACGAAAGAGGTCGATTGACCAGAATGTGAGACTCAGTGCAATGTAATATTGCACTGAGGAGACGCTGCGCTCTACCGTGATCCCGGACCACAACGACGTTCTTCCGGCCGAGGAGGCCCTCATGTCCCAGCCCGAGTCCCGCAAGCCCTGGCACGGAGTGCTCGTTGCAACGAGCCTGCAGTTCACCGACGACCTCGAGATCGACTACGCGGCCTACGGCGAGAACGTCGCCTGGCTCGCCGAGCAGGGCCTGCACGGCGTGGCTCCCAACGGGTCGCTGGGGGAGTACCAGACCCTGACGGTCGAGGAGCGCGACAAGGTCGTCGAGACCGCCGTGGCCAACGCCCCCGAAGGCTTCACCGTCATGCCGGGGGTCGGCGCCTACGGCGGGCGTGAGTCCCGTCGCCACGCTCAGTTCGCCAAGGACGCCGGGTGCCAAGCAGTCATGGCCCTCCCGCCGAACGCTTACCGCACTGACGAGCGGGCGATCCTTGAGCACTTCGAGCTCATCGCCTCTGTCGGACTGCCCGTGACGGCATACAACAACCCGATCGACACCAAGACCGACCTCACGCCGCACATCCTCGCAAAGCTGCACTCTGAGGGCTTCGTCGTCGGCGTCAAGGAGTTCAGCGGCGACGTCCGCCGCTGCTACGAGATCTCCGAGCTCGCCCCGGGCCTCGACCTCATGATCGGCACCGACGACACGGTGCTCGAGGTGGCGATCGCCGGAGCCAAGGGCTGGGTCGCGGGCTATCCGCAGGTCTTCCCCCAGGCGACACTCGCGCTCTACGAGGCCGCGCTCGCGGGGGACCTCGCGACCGCAGTGCCGCTCTACCGCCAGCTGCACTCGGTGATGCGCTGGGACTCCAAGACCGAGTTCATCCAGGCGATCAAGCTCGGCCAGGACATGATCGGCCGCAACGGCGGTGTATGCCGTCCCCCGCGCCAGCCGCTTTCGGCCGAACACGAGGCCACCGTCCGCGAGGCGACGCAGGCGCTCATCGACGCCGGAGTGAAGTGAGCCGATGCGTTCGAGCGTCGTCTACCACGCTGTCGACTCTCACACCGAGGGGATGCCCACCCGGGTGATCACCGGAGGGGTCGGGGTCCTGCCGGGCTCGACGATGTTCGAGCGTCGGGAGCGGTTCGTCGCTGAGCGGGACCACGTCCGAACGCTCCTCATGCGCGAGCCCCGCGGCCACTCCGCGATGAGCGGGGCGATCCTCCAGCCCCCGACCCGACCCGACGCCGACGTCGGTGTCCTCTACATCGAGGTCTCGGGCTGCCTGCCCATGTGCGGTCACGGCACCATGGGCGTCGCGACCGTGCTCGTCGAGACGGGCATGGTCGAGGTGACCGAGCCCGAGACGGTGATCCGGCTCGACACCCCAGCGGGGCTCGTCACCGCCCGAGTCGCGGTGCGCGACGGCCACGCCGAGTCGGTCAGCCTCGAGAACGTCGCGTCGTACTCCCACGCGCTCGACCAGGTCGTCGACGTACCGGGCTTCGGCCAGGTGCGCTATGACATCGCCTACGGCGGCAACTTCTACGCCTTCGTCTCCCTCGAAGACCTCGGGATCCTGTTCGAGCGGGCGCAGGGCCAGCGGATGCTCGACGCCGGGCTCGCCGTCATGGACGCCATCAACGAGCAGAACCCGGTCGCCCACCCCGAGAACCCGGCGATCAACGTCTGCCACCACGTCTACCTCGAGGCGCCGGGCTCGACGGCGCAGCACTCAAGGCACGCGATGGCCATCCACCCCGGCTGGTTCGACCGGTCCCCGTGCGGGACGGGCACGAGCGCCCGGATGGCCCAACTCCACGCACGAGGGCTGCTTGCAGCCGGCGAGGACTTTGTCAACGAGTCCTTCATCGGATCCCGGTTCGTCGGCCGTATCCTCGGCGACACCACGGTCGGCGACCGGCCCGGCATTCTTCCGGAGGTGACCGGGCGGGCGTGGATCACCGGCACGGCGCAATACCTCCTTGACCCCACCGATCCCTACCCCGCCGGGTTCGTCGTCTGACGCAACCGGCTCCAAAGACCCCGACCCAGGTCGGGAACTGTCACACAGCGTCGTGGGACTTCCGTGGATGACACGGCGCGGCGGCACGACCGGCCTGGACACCCGTCCGGACCGACACGACGGCCGGGTCACCGGCCAGGAAGCGGGACGTACACCATGAGCACACCACACCGCCGTACCGCCGTCAGCGCGGCCGCACTCTCCCTCGCCCTCGCCCTCGGGGCCTGTGGCGGCGGGCTCAAGGAGGGCTCCTCCTCGAACGACTCCGGGACGGACGCCAAGGGCGACATCAAGCTCGGCATGCTCACGCCGCTGAGCGGGAGCTCGGCCGCCATCGGGCCCTACATGAAGAACGGCGCCCAGCTCGCCGTCGACGAGATCAACGCCGCGGGCGGCGTCGACGGGCGCAAGCTGGCGCTGACCGTCGAGGACGAGGCCTGCGACCCGAAGACGGCCGCGGCAGGTGCCGCCAAGCTCGTCACCGCGGGGATCAACGTCTCCGTCGGGGGCTACTGCTCCTCGGCCACCCTGCCCACACTGAGCATCTTCGGCAAGGCCGACATCCCGATGCTCATCCCGGCAGCGAACTCCGCCGACCTCCTGAAGTCGAAGCTCAAAAACGTCTTCCTCGTCAACGGCACGGGAATCCAGCAGTCCCAGGCGGCGAGCGACTTCATCAAGAGCAAGGGCTCCAAAGCCGTCGCGCTCCTCGACGACAACACGTCCTACTCCAAGGACATCACCACCCGCACCGACGACAACCTCAAGAACGCAGGAGTCGCGGTCGCCAACAAGCAGTCGGTCACGGCTGGCGAGTCCGACTACTCCGGCGCGGTCACCGCGGTGATGCGCTCGAAGGCCGACTTCGTCTACTGGACCGGCTACTACCAGGAGGGCGGCCTGCTCATCAAGCAGCTGCGCAGCGCCGGCTACAAGGGCGACATCATGGTCGCCGACGGAGCCGTCGACAAGAAGCTGGTCGAGATTGCTGGTGAGGCCAACGCCCAGGGTACGTACGCCACGATGACGCAGACGCCGGCGACGATTCCCGGTGGGGACGCGTGGATCGCGAAGTACAAGAAGGCCTTCGGCAGCGACCCCGGCCCGTACTCGCCGCAGGCCTACGACGCCGTGCGCATCGCCGCCG
>JBDSIV010000093.1:0-22104 GCA_039917755.1 Knoellia sp.
TTCATGCTCGGCGTGTCCATCGTGACACGCCGCGCCGAACCAGAAACTTTGGCAAATGTTTGTCGAAGGGCTTGCCAAGCCCGGACCCGCAGACTAGAAATGTCCCTACGCACTCACCTCGGTGAGAGCGTCAGAGAAAGAACTTCGGTTCTTGATCTGCGAGGGCCTCGGAAACTCATACTTTCCGAGGCCCTCACCTCTTGTCGGCCCTCTCGACGGGCCCCCGCCCCGATAGGTTGGCGGTCGTGCGCATCCTCACCGACGCTGATGTCCGGGCCTGCCTCCCTCCCCTGGTCGAGGTCGTCGACCTCGTCGCGGACGCCCTGACTGCCTTGGCCGAAGGCCGCGCCGACGTGCCGCCCAAGCCCTCCGTGCACACCTCCTCCGGCATGTTCGCGAACGCCATGCCCGCGGCCTATCCGGAGCGAAACCTGTTGGGCTGCAAGTGGATCAGCCTCGTTCCGGACAACCCTGTCCGCGGCCTCCCGACCGCCAATGGGGTCATGATTGTCAACGACGGACAGACCGGAATGCCGCGGGCGCTCATGCCTGCCGGCGAACTCACCGCTGTGCGAACCGCTGCTGTGACAGGCGCCTGCATCCGTGCCCTCGCTCCGCACGACGCCTCGATCTCCTACCTGGGCGCCGGCGTCCAGGCCGCCTCCCACCTGCGCATCCTCCAGGCGCTCGGCCACACGGAGGTGCACGTCTGGGCACGGCGCCGGACGGCGATCGAGGACTTGGTGAGCGACACCGCGAGGGTCGCACCCGGCATACAGATCATTGCTTCTCCGTCACGCGAGGCCGCAGTGCGCGACAAGGACGTTGTCATCACCGGTCTGTCGATCGGCCTCACCGACATGGCGATCCCGGTGACCTGGCCACGCGACGACGCCCTGCTCCTACCCATCGACTACGCCAGCTCCGTCGCAGGCGACCTCGCCGACAGCGGAGTTCTCGTGGCTGACGATCCGCACCAGTTCACGGCGGTCCGCGCGGTCCGGGGCAAGCTCGACGGCTACCCCACACCCACGACGTGGACGGGGCATCAACTCCATGCACCGCGGCCCGATGGTCGGCTCACCATCCAGAACCTCGGCACAGGCATCACCGACCTGGTCGTCGCCAGCGCCATCGCCGATCGCGCCGAAGCGTCCGGAACTGGTCAACTTCTTGACATCTGAGCCACCTACGATGACGAGGTGACCGACGCACGCGAGCACACCACCTCTGACGAGGCCTCAGCCGAGTCCGGAGCCGATCGCTGGATCGAGTTGGACGGCACCGTCAACATGCGCGACTCGGGGGGCCTCCCCACCCGCGACGGCGGGGCGATCCAGCCCCACCGTCTGCTGAGGTCCGACAACCTCCAGGACCTCTCCGAGGCTGATGTCCGCACAGTCGTCGAGGTGCTCGGGGTGAGTGACATCGTCGATTTGCGCAGCGACACGGAGGTGAGCACCGAGGGTCCCGGGCCGCTCTGGCGGGTCGAGGCCCTCACTCACCATCACCACTCGCTGTTCCTTGACGGCCGTGGGCTCAGCGCCGAGCAGGCCTTGGCCATGCCCGAGCACTCCACGCGCCCGGAGCGCGACGCGACATTCTGGTCCGAGCACTACCTCGGCTACCTCGCGTCTCGCCCGGACTCGATCGCCGCCGCCCTCGAGGTCGTTTCGCGCAGCACCGGTGCGACCGTGATCCACTGCGCCGCTGGCAAGGACCGCACCGGCACAGTCATTGCACTCGCCCTGGACGTGGCAGGCGTGCCGCACGACCTCATCGTCGAGGACTACGCCCTGAGCGGTGAACGGATCGAGCAGATCATCGCCCGACTCCTACCGCGCGACCTCTATGGACCCGCCCTGCGTCGCCAGAGCGTTGCGGACCAGCGCCCACGGCCCGAGACCATGCGCACGATCCTCGGCACGGTTCAGAGCGAGTTCGGTGGGGCGACCGGCTGGCTGCGCCAGCAGGGCTGGAGCGATGATGACCTCACCCGGCTCCGTGAGCGGTTGACAACGTGACGCCATGCCCGGAGGCGCTTCCCGCTCCGCGCTCCGACTCACGCCCACGCAACCGTCGTCGTGCCATGAGGGTGCTGCTCGTCGACACCGACGACCGGCTGCTGCTCTTCCGTGACAGCGACCCGGGCATTCTGCCGCTGCCCACGTTCTGGATCACCCCGGGCGGCGGCGTCGATCCGGGCGAGAGCGACCTCGAGGCCGCCGTGCGCGAGATCGCCGAGGAGACCGGTCTGTCGATCAGCGAAACGGACCTTGTCGGCCCGCTGGCCGAGCGGGTGGTCGTCCACGGCTACAGCGATGTCGTCACCACCCAGGACGAACTGTTCTGGTTCGTTCGGTGCGCACCCTTCGGGGTCTCGACCGACGGGCACACCGAGGATGAGATCGCGACGATGACAGCCCACCACTGGTGGACTCGCGCCGAACTCAGGCAGACCGACGAGGACATCTGGCCACGCAACCTGCTGAGGGTGTGGGATCAGGTGGGTGCGAGCGACGCTGTCACGTCAGCCCCACTGGAGCTGGGCGACGTCGAGGAGTCAACCGTCGCCGTCCCTCCAGCCTGAAAGTCTGCTGACTGGTCTGTCAGTTGGCGTCGACGGGTTCGAGCACGAAGACGGGGATCAGCCGCTCGGTGTTGACCTGGTACTCCGCGTAGTTCGGGAATGCCGCCACGCACCGCGTCCACCACTCGTCACGCTCAGCACCCTCGAGCTCGCGCGCCTTCGCCACCCACGTGCGGGTTCCGTCCTGGACCTCGAGAGTGGGGTTCTTGAGCAGGTTGGCGTACCACTGCGGGTGCTCGGGCGCTCCGCCCTTGCTGGCCACCGCGGCATACACGCCCTCGTGTTCGACCCGCATGAGCGGGACCTTGCGCACGGAGCCGGTCACGCCATTCATCGTGAGCAGCACGACGCGCCGCCCCTGGATGTCGACGGATTCGGTGGTGCCCGTCTCCGCGATGGTCTCGACCTGCTTGCGCACCCAGTCGCTGGGGCTTGGGACGTACGTGCCAGTGATCGTCATACAGATCGCAACACCACCGCGGGCCGATCTATTCGAGGCTACTTCTTGTTGTCGCTCACATAGATCGTGATGATCCCTTCGACCACGGGCGTGCCGTCCTCGCGGATGGCCCTCACCCGCACCGCCACGTCCCCGGTCCGCTCCCAGTCAGTCGGGTCGGTGTCGGCGGTGCAGAGCAAGTCGGTCGTGGACTTCGCCGTATAGGCGACGTCCATGCTCTTGGGGATCCAGCGGCGACCCTTGGGCACCGTCGCCTCGGCAAGCAGACCCATGGCCGCCTCGAGTCCGTTGCACACGGCGATGGCATGGACCGTGCCGATGTGGTTCTGGACCGCGCGCCGTTTCTTGATGGTGAGCTCGGCGTGGTTGGGGCGCACCTCACGAATCTGGGGCCGCACCGTCCAGAAGTACGGGGCCTTCTGCGCGAAGAAGAACGAAAAGGCCTGCTTCCCGAGGGGCAGGGAGGTGAGCTGGCGATAGAGAGCGAAGGTGTCCGGCATACGGCGATGTTACTTCTCGGTATGCCGTTCGTTCACCCCGCGTGGCCACCTCCACCCCACCACTCATGGCCCCCGGGCACCGTCCCAACGCTTCGTCAGTGGCGAACGGGGTGCGGCTACTTCTTCTTGGTGTCGCCGCCGCCGTCGTCGGAGGACAGGGCTGCGATGAAGGCCTCTGGCGGGACCTCGACGGTGCCAATGTTCTTCATCCGCTTCTTGCCGGCCTTCTGCTTCTCGAGCAGTTTGCGCTTGCGGCTGATGTCGCCGCCGTAGCACTTGGCCAGGACGTCCTTGCGGATGGCGCGGATGTTCTCGCGGGCAATGACTCGGGCGCCGATGGCTGCCTGGATGGGCACCTCGAACTGCTGGCGCGGGATGAGCTCCTTGAGCTTGCCCGCCATCATGTTGCCGTAGGCGTAAGCCTTGTCCTTGTGGACCACCGAGCTGAACGCGTCGACGTTCTCGCCCTGGAGCAGGATGTCGACCTTGACGAGATCGGCGACCTGGTCTCCGGCCTCCTGGTAGTCGAGCGATGCGTAGCCGCGCGTGCGCGACTTGAGCTGGTCGAAGAAGTCGAAGACGACCTCGGCGAGCGGCAGCGTGTAGCGCAGTTCCACTCGGTCCTCGGAGAGGTAGTCCATACCCAGAAGCTGACCGCGCTTGCCCTGGCAGAGCTCCATGATCGCGCCGATGAACTCGCTCGGCGCCAGGACGGTGGCCTTGACGACGGGCTCGCGCACCTCGGCGATCTTGCCGTAGGGGAATTCGCTCGGGTTGGTCACGACGATCACGGAGCCGTCATCCATCGTGACGTCGTAAACCACGTTGGGCTGGGTCGAGATGAGGTCGAGGTCGAACTCGCGCTCGAGGCGCTCACGCACGATCTCCAGGTGGAGCAAACCCAGGAAGCCGCACCGGAAACCAAAGCCCAGAGCAACCGATGTCTCGGGCTCGTAGACGAGCGCCGCATCGTTGAGCTTGAGCTTGTCGAGGGCATCGCGCAGCAGTGGGTAGTCGGAGCCGTCAATGGGAAAGAGGCCCGAGAAGACCATCGGCTTGGGGTCGCGGTATCCGCCAAGGCCCGTCTGCGCCGGCTTGCGCTCGTTGGTGACGGTGTCACCAACGCGCGACTGACGCACGTCCTTCACACCGGTGATGAGGTAGCCGACCTCGCCGACCCCGAGTCCCTTGCTGGGCACCGGCTCGGGTGAGATGACACCGATCTCGAGGAGCTCGTGGGTCGCCCGAGTCGACATCATGATGATCTTCTCGCGCGGGTTGAGGTTGCCATCAACGACGCGCACGTAGGTCACCACACCCCGATAGGTGTCATAGACGGAGTCGAAGATCATCGCTCGCGCTGGGGCGTTCGGGTCCCCTACGGGGTGCGGGATCTGCGTGACGATCGCGTCGAGCAACGCCTCGACACCCACGCCGGTCTTGCCCGAAACCCTGAAGCAGTCGTCCGGCTCGCAGCCAATGAGGTGGGCGAGCTCCTCGGCGTACTTCTCGGGTTGCGCGGCCGGAAGGTCGATCTTGTTGAGGACCGGCACGATCGTGAGGTCGTTCTCCATCGCGAGATAGAGGTTGGCCAAGGTCTGGGCCTCGATGCCCTGCGCCGCATCAACGAGGAGCACCGCACCCTCGGAGGCCGCCAGCGAGCGAGAAACCTCATAGGTGAAGTCCACGTGGCCGGGGGTGTCGATCATGTTGAGGATGTAGGGGCTGGAGGTCCCGTCAGCAGCGACACTCTCCCACGGCATGCGCACCGCTTGGCTCTTGATCGTGATGCCCCGCTCACGCTCGATGTCCATGCGGTCGAGGTACTGCGCACGGGCGGCGCGATCGTCGACGACGCCGGTGATGCCGAGCATGCGGTCAGCAAGGGTCGACTTGCCGTGGTCGATGTGGGCGATGATGCAGAAGTTGCGGATCGCCTCCGGCGGCGTGGCGTGCGGCTGCAGCACGGTGCGGGCGCGGGGAGACACAGTTGTGAAGTCCTCAACAGGTGGCGGAAACGAAGTCAGGACAGTCTCCCATGAGAGAACCATCCAACCGAACCAGTGGCAGAACCAGTGCCTTTCCGTCAAGGACACGCGTCGACCGCCGGGAGCGGTCGGGCAGTGCGGGCAGTGCGAGCGAACGCCAGAGCCCGCCCTTCGCGTTCCCCGTGAAGGGGAATGGGTAACGTGCCGAGCATGTCCGAGCCCATGTCCTACCCCGGAGACTTCGACGGACCGCTCGAGCCGAGCTACCACCCCGAGCCCGACGGAGAGCCCGATTCCGGCGAGGTCGTCTGGGCGCACGTTCCCTATGAGGAGGACCCGAGCCACGGCAAGGACCGCCCTGTGCTCGTTCTTGGTTGGGACGGCCCCTGGGTGCTCGGCCTCTATCTCACGAGCAAGGACCACGACCGCGACCACGAGCAGGAACGCCGCGCCGGCCGCATCTGGGTCGATGTGGGCTCGGGAGGGTGGGACAGCAAGGGCCGCCCCTCCGAGGTGCGCATCAACCGGGTCATCCGCATCGACCCCGCCACGATTCGCCGTGAAGGAGCCGTGCTCGATCTCGCGCGCTGGGACGAGGTGATGGCGGCCTATGCACAACGTGAGGCACTGCTTCGAGGCAACTGAGCTTGACTGAGCGCTCACACATGCACGAGGGCCCGTCACCGCGATGGTGACGGGCCCTCGTGCGTGCGGAGTCAGGATGACTCAGCGGGGACTACTCAGAGGCTGGCAGCCTTCTTGGCCATCGCCGACTTCTTGTTGGCCGCGTTGTTCTTGTGAAGAACGCCCTTGCTGACGGCCTTGTCGAGCTTGGTCGACGCAACTTTGAGCGCGTCCTTGGCCTCGTCAACCTTGCCGGCCTCCGCGAGGTCGCGGAACTTGCGGGCAGCGGTGCGGACGTCAGACTTGACGGCCTTGTTGCGCTCGGTCGCCGTCTTGTTGGTCTTGATGCGCTTGAGCTGGGACTTGATGTTTGCCACGAAGAAACTTTCTGGTGAGGTCGGTAATTGCCGTAGAGGGCGGCAGTCGATGTTCGGGACCGGGAGTGGGGACGCCCTTGCGTGAACCGCGACTGGGTGCTGCTGCGAGCGCGCACGACCTGAGCGCGCACGCGAGGACCAAATCTATCAGCGGGGCTGTCCGAAGAGCAAAACGCCGGAACAACCGGGCGTATGCCGTCCGCTCCCCTGCCGCTCAGCCGTCGCCTGAGGCCTTCTCGCGGGTGATGGTCAGGACCGCTCGCTCGACGGCATAGACGGGGTCCCGGCCGCCGCCCTTGACCTCGAAGTCCGCGGCCGCCACGGCCTGAAGGGATCGAGCCAACGCCTCAGCTGTCCACCCCTGGAGTGAGCGCCGCGCCTTGTCGACCTGCCACGGGGCCATGCCGAGGTCGCGGGCAAGGTCGGCAGAGCGGCCCCGACCGGCGGAGCCGACCTTGATGAGCTGGCGCAGCTGTTGGGCAAGCACGGCCACGATCGGCACAGGATCGACCCCGACAGCGAGGGCGTGCCGCAACAGGCGCAGCGCCTCCCCAGCGTCCCCGGCCACTGCGGCATCGGCGACCTTGAATCCGGTCGCCTCGACCTTGCCGCCGTGATAGGTCAGCACGACCTGCTCGTCGATGAGGCCGGTCGTGTCGGCGATGAGCTGCTGACACGCCGAGGCCAGCTCGCGCAGGTCCCTGCCGATGGCGTCGACGAGGGCCTGGACGGCCTCGCCGGTCGCGCGCCGCTTGGCCCGGCGGAACTCGTGCATTGCGAAGTCGGCCTTGTCGCGGTCGGTCTTGATCGCCGGGGCGTCGATGAGCCGGGCACGGGACTGCTTGAGGGTGTCAAGGACCTTCTTGCCGCGGTTGCCGCCCTTGTGGGTGACGACGAGGGTGACGTCCTCCGGCGGCGCGGCGAGATAGGCCAGCAGGTCTTGCTGGAGCTCGTCGGTGGCCTCGTCGAGGTCGTGGACCACCACGGCCTTGTCACCGCCGAAGAGCGACGGGCTGGAGTGCACCATCAGCGCACCCGGCTCGTAGGCACTCGCATGGAGGCGGATGACCTCGACGTCGGGATTGTGTTCCTTGATGGCCTGAACGGTCTCGGCCAGCCCTCGCTCGGCGAGGACCTGCTCAGGTCCGGCGATGAGGACGAGCGGCGGGATCCTGCGCTGCACCTCGACAAGATCACTCACGGGGCCCAGCCTGCCACGCCCTCCCGACACCTTCCTCGACTCATTGCGCTTTTCCTCTCGTGAGGAGGGACGACGAACGACGCGGAGAGGGCAAGAAGTCGCGTTGTTGGGTGGGTCAGTCGACGCTGAGGGAGGAGCCAGCACCAGCCTCAAGACCCAAACCCTCGAGGCGGGCCGCAACGACCTCGGTGGGCAACTCGAGGGACTCGCTCAGCTCCTCGACGTCCAGGCCGAGCTCGACGCCGTCACGCAGCTCTTCGTCCTCCTGGTCAGTCCACGGGTGGCCCTGTGTCACGGCGGTGCGTGACGATGGCGCGGGTGGTGGGGCAGCAGCAACGGGCCTCGTATCCGTGGCGTCAACAGCACCGCTGACCTCGGCGTCGCCCATGGCCGTGCCCGTGACCGCACCAGTCAGCCCGCGCAGGGCTGGGTCTGCGACCTCCAGCGGTGGCGGGGCCGTGGCGTCGAGTCGCTTGAGGGCGTTGAGCACCATCGCCTTGTCGGCCGTCGGCCAAAAGGGCGGTAGTGAACGTTGGAGGAACCCGGCATACCGGGCACTCATCATGCGGGAGTCGAGGAACGCGACGACACCGCGGTCGTCGCCGCGTCGGATGAGGCGACCGGCACCCTGGGCAAGGCGCAGCGCCGCGTGGGTCGCACTCACGGCCATGAAGCCGTTGCCGCCCATGCGCGCGATCGCCTGCGAGCGCGCCGACGCAAGTGGGTCGTCGGGGCGAGGGAACGGAATGCGGTCGATGATGACGAGTTGGCAGCTGGACCCGGGCACGTCGACGCCCTGCCAGAGGCTGAGGGTCCCGAAGAGGCAGGTGCGTGGGTCGCGGGCAAACTGCCTCACGAGCGTGGAGATCTGGTCCTCGCCCTGACAGAGCACCGCGATCTCGCCGTCGAGGTCTGTGAGGCGCTCGCGCATCTCGTCGGTTGCGGCCCGGGCGGCCCGCATCGACGAGAAGAGCCCGAGGGTCCGTCCACCGGCGGCTCGCACGAGCGCCTCGATTTCGTCCATCGTCTCCGGGGCGGCACCGTCACGCCCCGGAGGCGGCAAGTGCTTGGCGACGTAGGCGATGCCCTGCTGGGGATAGTCGAAGGGGCTGCCGACGTCGAGCGCGGTCCAGTTCGGTGCTCCCTCGCCGCGCAAGCCGATCGTGCCCGCGACGGCATCAAAGGTGCCGCCGAGCTCGAGCGTTGCGGAGGTGAGGACGACCGTGCGGTCCTCAAAAATCTTGTCGCGCACGAGCATCGCGACACTCATCGGCGCAACCCGCAGCACACTCCCCCGCCGGGGATCCTTGCTCACCCAGACGACGTCGAGCTCACGCTCCTCGAGGACGCGTGAGGCGTTCTCGTTGAGCTCGTCGACCGCCGCTCGGGCCATCTGGCGGGCGCCATCGATCTCCTGTCCCGGTGGCGGCTTGAGCTCGGTCTGCACCTGTCGCGTCGTGTCGCGCAAGCGAGCCAACGCCAGCCCAAGATTGTCGGGCATGCCGGTGAGCCGCCCCTCGGGGATCTCCTCCAGAACCGACTCGAGGAAGGTCGCGGCATCGTCGACCGCCTCGCTCGAATCAGCCTGCCTTCCAGCGCGTTTGGCGGCAGCCCGGGCCATCGAGGGAGTCACCTCGTCGGTGATCGTCGCCGTGACGCGGTCGACGAGTTCGTGGGCCTCATCGATGACGATGACGTCGTGCTCGGGCAGCATTTGCCGACCCTCGAACGCATCGATCGCCATGAACGAGTGGTTGGTGACGATGACGTCCACACTCTTGGCGGCCTCGCGCGAGCGCTCGACGAAGCACTCGGCGACCATGGGGCACTTGCCGCCCAAGCACTCGTGAGCGCTCACCGACACCTGTCGCCAAGCCCGCTCGGAGACACCGGGCACGAGTTCGTCGCGGTCGCCGGACTCGGTCTCGTCGGCCCACTCGCGCAGGCGGACGACCTCTTTGCCGAGGCGACCAGCCTGCTGGTCGACATCGCCGACGCCGAACAGGCCTTCCTCGTCGTCGGGGAAGCCGCCCTCCAGCTTGTGCGCGCACAGATAGTTGCGGCGACCCTTGATGATCGCGTAGGTGGGGCGACGACCCAGCAGGGGCGCGAGAGAGTCAGCCACGCGGGGCATGTCTCGGTCGACGATCTGCGCCTGCAGGGCGAGCGTCGCTGTCGCGACGATGGCCGGCTTGCCAGCATCGATGGCGTGCTGGACCGCGGGGACGAGGTAGGCGAGGGACTTGCCCGTGCCCGTGCCCGCCTGGACGAGGAGGTGCTCACCGCTGTCGACGGCGTGGGCAACGGCCTTGGCCATGCTCACCTGGCCGGGGCGTTCGCTCCCTTTGACACCACTGACCGCTGCGGCGAGGAGGTCGTCGAGGGTCGGCACCGCAACAGGGTATGCCGTCCCACCCACTCCCAGCTTCCGCCCTCCACAGGCATGATCACGGACGGTCGCCGGTGCGTCGGGTCAGACGGCGCCCGGCTTCTGCATGAGTCCACCATCGGCCATGATCGTCGTCGCCGTGATGTAGGACGCCGCGTCGCTCGCCGCGAAACAGACCACCTTGCCCATCTCCTGCGGGGACCCGATGTAGGACAGCGGAACAGCCGCCGCAAGGGCCTTGGTCTCCTCTGGCGTGTCGTCGGCGTTGATCGGGGTGTCGATGGCGCCCGGTCCGACGCCGACCATACGGATCTTGTCGGCCCCGAGCTCGACCCCGGCCGTGCGGGTGAGCATGCGCATGCCGCCCTTGGAGATGCAGTAGGGGAGGTCGCTGGGCATCGGCCAGTCCTCATGCGTCGAGGTGATGTTGACGATGACGCCACCATCGCCCTGCTTGCACATCTGGGCCGCCGCGAGTTTGGAGCCGAAGACGGCGCCCTTGAGGTTGATGTTCATGAGGAGGTCGTACTTCTCCTCAGTGAGCGACTCCAAGGTCTCACCGAACTCGACACCGGCGTTGTTGACCATGACGTCAACGCGCCCATAGGCATCGACGGCGGCCGCGATGAGCTTCTCGAGGTCGGCGATCTTCGACACGTCGGCCTCACACCCGATCGCCTCACCTCCCGCAGCCTCAAGGTCCTTGATGATCGCGTCCGTGTCTTCGGGCTTGGACACGTAGTCGATGACGACCTTCGCGCCTTGGGCGCAGGCCTCACGCACGATGCCTTCGCCGATGCCGCTGTTGCCGCCGGTGACGATGACGACCTTGCCCTCGAGCGGACGCGGCTGGGTGTGTGCAGTGGTCTTGTCGGTTGGGCTCATGAGTCCATCTCCTCGCGAAGGGTGTCGGGTGTGGTGCAGATGAGGTGGGCGACCAGTGCCGTCCACCCGGTCTGGTGAGAGGCGCCGAGACCGACGCCGTTGTCACCGTTGAAGTGCTCGCTGAACGTCGGGTGCGCATCCCAGAGGGGACCGCTCGGATGCTCGCGGGGGGTGCCCGGCCGGCGCCCGTCCTCCGCTGGCAGGAAGAGCGAGATGAGCCGCGCTCGGATACCGATCGCCGCCTCCTCCAGCGGGACAGGGTGTCCGGAGCCGGTTGGGAACTCGACCTGGACGTCGCCGTCGGCACCTTCGGCCAAGACCAGCAGGGCGTCGAGGATAAGGACGTTGGTCGGGAACCAGATCGGCCCACGCCAGTTGGAGTTGCCACCGAACATGCCGGTCGAGGACTCCCCCGGGTCGTACTGGATGTGCACCGGCGTGCCGCCCACGTCGAGGTCCGCGCCGCCGCGGTAGGCCGCCGACAACGACCGGATGCCGTGGGGCGAGAGGAACTCATCCTGGTCGAAGAGCCGGCGCAGGATCGCTTCAAGGCGTGGTCGCACGACCGGGGAGAGGCTGTTGTGGACGACCTCGCCGTCCTGGCTGTGCAGGAGTGAGTCGGTGAGTTCAGGGCGACGCCTTTGGAGCCAGCGCAATCGGGAGGTGAAGTCGGCGAGCTCGTCAAAAGCCCATAAGGGCACGTTGGCCACCGCGATGATCGGCAGCAACCCCACGAGCGAGCGAACCCGGACCGGGAACCCGCTGCCGTCTGCGTCGACGAGGACGTCATAGAAGAACTCGTCGGTGTCATCCCACAGAGAGACCCCTTCGGTCCCGAACGTCTCCATCGCCTCGGCGATCGAGAAGAAGTGCTCGAGGAAGGTCGTCGCGAGCCCGTCCCAGTCGCGGTCGAGCCTGCTCAGCTCGAGCGCGATCCGCAACATCTGCAGGCAGGTGAAGGCCATCCAGCTCGTGGCATCGGACTGCTCGAGCTTCCAGCCGTCCGGCACCTCGCGGGAACGGTCGAAGACGCTGATGTTGTCCATCCCGAGGAAGCCACCCTCAAAGAGGTTGGAGCCGTCGGAGTCCTTGCGGTTGAGCCACCAGGTGAAGTTGAACATCAGCTTCGTGAAGACCCGGATGAGGAAGCCGTGATCCTTCGCGCCGTCCAGAACGTAGACGTGCCACGCCGCCCATGCGTGAACGGGAGGGTTCACGTCGCTGAACTGCCATTCGTATGCCGGGAGCTGGCCGTTCGGGTTTTGGCTCCACTCCCTGCACATGAGGAGGAGCTGGCCCTTGGCGAACTCGGGGTCCATGTGGGCGATGGCGACGGTGTGGAAGGCGAGGTCCCACGCGGCGAACCAGGGGTACTCCCACTCATCGGGCATGGAGATGACGTCCGCGAGAGCCACGTGCGTCCACGACGTGTTGCGTCCGGCGGGTTCACGGGCTCGCCGCGAGTCGGGAGGTGGCGGCCCGGCAGGGTCTCCCTCCAGCCATTCGCGCACGTTGTAGCGATAGAGCTGCTTGCCCCAGTTGAGGCCGGCGAAGGCGCGCCGCGCGACAAGTCGTTGGTCGTCACCGATGTGCTCGGGGATGACGGTGCCGAAGAAGGCGTCGGCCTCGGCGTGACGTGCGCTCAGAACGTCCTCGAAGCTCGGGCCAAAGGGGTCGTCGAGCTGTGACTCGTCGGTCTCACAGCCTGCCCAGGCGTCGTCGTGCAGGCGCAGTCGCACCCGCACCGTCTCCCCCGGAGCGACCGTGTCGAAGTGGTAGCGCAGCGCGACCTTGGTCCCGCGCCCGTCGGTTGCCAACAGGCTCGAGTCATCATGGACGATGGCCCGGTCCACAGCGTTCTTGGGGTGGGAGCTGAGGCTCTCGCCCTCACCGAACACCTCGGGGACGTTGGTCTCGTTGTCGCAGAAGAGCACGTCCGGCGCGCCCTCGGCGCTGAGCTGGACGACGCCGATGTGGGCATGCGTGGCCCGCAGGCGGATTGTGCCCTCGGGGGCGTCCGGAGCAACCTCGATGACTGGCTTGCGCTCGTCTCGCCCCCACGCCCAGGTGTTGCGGAACCAGAACTGTGGCACGAGGTCGAGCGGCACAGACTCCGGTCCGTGGTTGGTCGCCTCGAACGTCACGCACACGTCACCCGGCGCACCCTTCGCGTGGGTCGTCACGACGTCGAAGAAGCGGTCCTCGTCGAGAATCCCCGTGTCGACCAGCTGGAACTCGGGCACATCGTGACCGCGCGACGCATTCTGCTCGCGCAACGCGGCATACGGAAAGGCTTTGTGCGGGTAGCGGTAGAGGTGCTGGGCCCAGCTGTGCGTGGGAGTCGCGTCGAGGTGCCACCAGTACTCCTTGACGTCCTCACCGTGGTTGCCCTCGCCGTTGGTCAGTCCGAAGTAGCGCTCCTTGAGGCGGTCGTCCTGGCCGTTCCACAAGGCGACGGCGAGGTTGAGGAAGCCGTAGCGGTCGCACAGTCCGGCGATCCCGTCCTCGCCCCATCTGTAGGTGCGCGCGTGGGAGTGGTCGAAGGGGAAGAAGGACCACGCATCGCCGTCGGCGGAGTAGTCCTCGCGGACCGTTCCCCACTGCCGTCCTGAGACATACGGTCCCCAGGCGCGCCAGACGTCGCCGTCATGGGGCGAGTCGGCGAGCCGGCGGTGTTCCTCGGTCTGGGGGTGCCCTTCGGGCTCGACAGACGTCATGACTTCACCTTGCCACGGGAGTGCGAGGATGACGCCAATGACTTCGCATCCCTTGGCCGAACGCGCCTTGGCGTCCGTGACAACAGACGCCGACACCCTGTATGCCGTGTTCTCGGCCTGGGCGGTCGACTCGGGTATTGAGTTGTATCCCCACCAGGACGAAGCCGTCATCGAGGTTGTGTCCGGGCGGCATGTCGTGCTCGCGACCCCGACGGGATCGGGCAAGTCGCTCGTGGGGGTGGCGGCGCACTTCGCTGCCCTGGCAGGCGACCGAGTGAGCTTCTACACAGCCCCGATCAAGGCCTTGGTCAACGAAAAGTTCTTTGCACTGTGCGACGTCTTTGGGGCAGAGAATGTCGGCCTGTTGACTGGCGATGCCGCCGTGAACGCAGACGCTCCCATCATCTGCTGCACCGCCGAGGTGCTGGCCAACATCGCTCTGCGAGAGGGCAGTTCGGCTGATGTGGGACTTGTCGTCATGGACGAGTTCCACTACTACGCCGACGGGCAGCGCGGCTGGGCGTGGCAGGTGCCACTGCTCGAGCTGCCGCAGGCTCAGTTCCTTCTCATGTCCGCGACGCTGGGCGACATGGCGCAGATCCGTGAGGATCTGGCGAGGCGCACCGGGCGCGAGGTGGCCGTCGTGACCACGGCCGAGCGGCCGGTGCCGTTGTCGTTCAGTTGGTCGCTCACTCCCCTTGCCGAGATGGTCGAGGAGATCGTCACGACGCATCAGGCCCCGGTCTATGTCGTGCACCCCACGCAGCAACTGGCGGCCGAGCACGCAGCCTCGCTCACGACGTTGAAGCTCTTGAGCCCCGACGAGAAGGCTGCGATCGCCGAACGACTGGCTCCCGTGCGCTTTGCGGCCGGGTTCGGGAAGACACTGTCAGCGTTGCTGCGCAAGGGGATCGGCGTGCACCATGCTGGCCTCCTTCCACGCTACCGACGGATCGTCGAGCAACTCGCTCAGGCGGGCTTGCTCAAGGTCATTGCCGGGACCGACACGTTGGGCGTCGGCATCAACGTCCCCATCCGCACCGTGCTCTTCACCGGCTTGGCCAAGTTCGACGGGCAGCGCGATCGGGTGTTCCGCTCGCGCGAGTTCCACCAGATCGCGGGGCGGGCCGGACGGGCCGGCTTCGACACGAGCGGGTCGGTCATCGTCCAGGCACCGCCGCACATCATCGAGAACGAGCGCAACATTGCCAAGGCCGGCGACGATCCCAAGAAGTTGCGCAAGGTCCAACGCCGCAAGGCTCCCGAGGGCTCGATCGTGTGGACCGAGCAGACCTTCGACAAGCTCGTGTCGAGCGAGCCCGAGGCCCTGACCTCCAAGATGCGCATCGACAACTCGATGATCCTTGCGCTCATGGCCCGCCCCGGTGACCCCGTGGCGGCACTGAGCCGACTGGTGCGTGACAACCACGAAAGCATGCCCGGCCAGGCGCGACTGGCTCGCCGAGCGATTCGACTGGGTCGATCCCTGCTCGATTCCGGTGTGGTCGTGCGGCTGTCCGAGCCGGCCGCCGATGGGCGCACGGTGGACCTCACCGTCGACCTGCCCGCGGACTTCGCCCTCAACCAGCCTCTTGCCCACTTTGCTCTGGCCGTGCTGGACCTGCTCGACCCCGATTCTCCCACCCATGCCCTCGATGTCGTCTCGATCATCGAGTCCGTGCTCGACTCCCCTCGCCCGGTGTTGCGTGCCCAACAGTGGTCCGCTCGCGGCGAACGCATCGCCGAACTGAAGTCCGAGGGTGTCGAGTACGACGAGCGCACCGCCATCGTCGAGGAGATCACCTGGCCGCGCCCGCTCCTAGACCTGCTGGAGCCGGCCTATGAGACCTATCGCCAGACGCATCCGTGGCTCCCCGCCGAGGCGCTGGATCCCAAGAGCATCGTGCGCGAGATGTGGGAGCAGGCCATGAGCTTTGGCGATCTCATTCGCCGCTATGGGCTGACCCGCTCCGAGGGCGTGGTGCTGCGCTATCTCTCGGACGCCTACCGGACCCTGCGCCAGACCGTGCCCGAGGTCCACCGTGACGAGGAGCTGGACACCCTCATCGACTGGCTCGGCGAGACGATCCGCCAGACAGACTCCTCCCTCATTGACGAGTGGGCCGCTTTGACCGACCCCGAGTCGGTCCGCAATGCTGCGGCGACCCATGGTGAGGCGCCACCTCCTCCGCGACCAATCACCGCCAACGAGAGGGCTTTTCGGGCGATGGTGCGCCAGTCCATGTGGCGCCGCGTGGACCTCGCGTCTCGCGACGACATCACGGCCCTGTCGCAGCTTGAGAGGGATGCCGTAGCCGTGCCCGAGGACGGGCGTTCGGTCGTCATGGACCTTGACGCGTGGGACGTGGCGCTCGGCGCCTACTGGGACGAGCACGGGTCGATCGGCACCGACGGTGATGCGCGCGGACCGCAACTGTTGCAGATCGAACCGGACAAGGGCGAGGTTCCCGGGCTCGACGACGAGAGCGAACACCGCGTGTGGCGGGTCCGCCAGGTCCTCGCCGACCCTGCAGATGACCGCGACTGGGTCATCGAGGCGATCGCCGACCTCGATGCCAGCGACGCGGCCGGCGAGCTGGTCATGACGGCCACCGCCCTGCGTCGCCTCTGACTGCGCGTCGAGGTCAGCCGGGACAGGCGGGCGAAGGGTCAGCCGAGCGGTCTCGACGACGGCAGCGCACGGCATACCCGGATGTCATTGCCAGTGACGCGCGGCAGGCCGTCAGGCCTTGTATGCCGCGAGCTCGGCTGCAAGATCCGGGTTCACCTTTGCGGTCACTCGCGTTCCTTCGCCCACGTGCTCGCTCGCGAGGATCTCGCCCTCTTCGTGCAATCGACTGACGAGGTCGCCGCGGTCGTAGGGCACGAGGACGTCGACGCTGATGTCGGGCTGGGGCAACTCCTCGGCGATCAGGCGGACCAGGGCGTCCATGCCCTGGCCGGTCCGGGCCGAGACGGCGATGACGTGCTTCTCGTTGCGTAGTAACCGATCCATCACCTCGGGGTCGGCGATGTCGGCCTTGTTGACGACGATGACCTCTTTGACATCGGTCGCGTCGACATCGGAAAGCACGGCGCGTACGGCCGAGATCTGACCCTCGGGATCGGGGTGCGACCCGTCGACGACGTGGAGCAGCAGGTCGGACTCGGCCACCTCCTCGAGCGTGGAACGGAAGGCTTCGACGAGCTGATGAGGCAGGGCCCGAACGAAGCCGACGGTGTCGGTGAACGTGAACTCACGACCATCCGGTGTCTCGCTGCGTCGCACGGTTGGATCAAGGGTGGCGAAGAGCTGGTTCTGCACGAGCACGCCAGCACCGGTGAGCCGGTTGAGGATCGAGGACTTGCCAGCATTGGTGTAGCCAGCGATTGCGACGCTGGGGATGGCGTTGGCGCGCCGACTTCCCCGCTTGGTGTCACGGTGGGTCTTCATCGCGGCGATGTCGCGCTTGAGTTTGGCCACGCGCGTGTTGATCCGGCGCCGGTCGAGCTCGATCTTGGTCTCACCGGGACCACGCGAACCCATGCCCTGACCGCCAGCAGCCTGACCACCGGCCTGGCGCGACATGGATTCACCCCACCCACGCAGGCGCGGGAGGAGGTACTGGAGCTGGGCGAGTTCGACCTGGGCCTTGCCCTCGCGACTCTTGGCGTGTTGAGCGAAGATATCGAGGATCAGCGCGGTGCGGTCGATGACCTTGACCTTGACGACGTCCTCGAGGGCGCGACGCTGGCTCGGCGCCAACTCGCTGTCGCAGATGACGGTGTCCGCGCCCTCGGCGACCACGATGTCGTGCAGTTCCTCGGCCTTGCCCTTGCCGAGGTAGGTCGCCGTGTCTGGCTTCTGTCGGCGCTGCATGATGCCCTCCAGAACCTGGGCACCCGCGGTCTCAGCCAGCGCCGCGAGCTCACGCATCGAGTTCTCGGCGTCGAGCAGCGTCCCCTCGGACCAGACACTGGCCAGAACGACGCGCTCGAGCCGCAGCTGGCGGTACTCGACCTCACTGATGTCCTCGAGCTCGGTCGAGAGGCCGGCGACGCGGCGCAGGGCCGCGCGCTCCTCGCGCTCAAGCTGGTCGCCGTCATAGAGGGCTGAAGGTGCGCTCTGGTCGCCGTCGGCCTCGAGGAGGAAACCGTCGTCGTCGTCGAAGGAGTCGTCGGAGAGGGCATCAGCTTGCCCTGTGAAGATGTGGTGTCTCTCAGTCATGTTCCGTCTAGGGTCTCACCTATGACCGACTCGGGGCGAACGGATTCGGCTGACCACTATTTCACCGCCACACCAGCCAGCCCTGACGAACGCCGCGAGCTCCCCGTCACCCTCGCTGGGAGGCGCCTGAGCGTGGAGGTCGCCCCGGGGATCTTCAGCCCCGGCGGCGTGGACAAGGGCACGGCCGTCCTCTTTGAGGAGGTCCCCAATCCCCCGCCTTCTGGACGCTTCCTCGACATCGGCTGCGGGTGGGGGCCCATTGCCTTGACCCTGGGCCTCCTCTCCGAGCACGCCGACATCGTCGGTGTCGACGTCAACGAGCGCAGCGTGGACCTCACGAACCGCAACGCCGCCTCCCTCGGACTCAGCCACGTGCGCGCGGTGACGCCCGACGCCGTCCCCGACGACGCGGCATACGACCTGATCTGGTCCAACCCACCGATCCGCATCGGCAAGTCTGCGCTGCACGACCTCCTGCGACTGTGGCTACCGCGTCTGGCACCCGGCGGCATGGCCTACCTCGTCGTGCAACGCAACCTCGGTTCCGACAGCCTGCAGCGGTGGATTGAAGCAGACCTCGGTATGCCGTGTGCCCGCCACGCGTCGAACAAGGGCTTTCGCGTCCTCAGGGTCGCCGCTTAGCCCGTTGCTCTCACCCGTTCGGTCGGTTCACACCGCACTACCGATTGCGCGCTCGGCTGGCCGAACGGCCAATCAGTGGAACGTTCCGTCAGCGATGAGCACAGCGGGACCAGCCAGCTCGACCTCGTGGCCCGGCAGTCCCCGCACGCGCAGACGCCCACCGGGCACGTCGACGATCCAATCCTGCGTCGGTTCGGCGTGGCCTGCCCAAAAGCTCGTCGCGAGGGCAGCAGCGCACACGCCGGTGCCGCAGGACCGCGTCTCGCCGACTCCGCGCTCGTGCACGCGCATGGCGATGTGACCGGCACCCAGGACGCGCACGAGCTCGACATTGGTGCCGTGGGGCGGGATGGGGTGGACCTGTGGCGCGTAGGACAGGTCCAGCGCCTCGAGGTCCACGAACTCAGGCAGTGCCACGACGGTGTGGGGGTTGCCCATGTCGACTGACAGCGCCGACCACGGGTCCTCCCCCTCGGCGCGCTGGGACAACTGCACCAACGCGTCGAAGCCGTCAGCGTCTGCCTTGTCCGGGTCGAGGAAGCGCCACGGTCCCAGGTTGGTCGCGATGACATCGCCCTCGAATCGAATCCCCTTGATGCCGCCGCGAGTTGCAATCTCGAACTCGTCTGCCCTCTCGAGACCCTCGCGGCGCAGATAGGCGGCGAAGACGCGCGTGCCGTTGCCGCACATCTCGGCGACCGAGCCGTCGGCGTTGCGGTAGTCCATGAACCACGGCGCGCGCTCAGCCTGCGCTCGCACGGCTACGTCGTCGGAGGACGCCGTGGGCACGATCCGGATCACGCCGTCCCCACCGATACCGGCCCGACGATCGGCCAGTCGCCGCACGAGGTTGGCGTCGAGATCGAGGCGTGCGTCGACGTCGGGAAGCAGGACGAAGTCGTTCTCGGTCCCGTGGCCCTTGGTGAAACGCAGCGCGGTCATGTCACTCATTGTCCGCGATTGCCCGGGAGACATGGACCAATGCGTCATCAAGGCCGGTCTCGGAGCTCGGGTCGAACCAGGTGATGCGCGGGTCCGGGCGGAACCACGATTCCTGCCGTCGGGCATATCGTCGGGTCAACTGAGCAGTCTCGGCCTGCGCCTCAGCCTGCGTTGTCGTACCGTCGATCTCGGCGAGAGCCTGCGCATAACCCAAGGCGCGCGAGGCGGTGCGACCCGTACGGATGCCCTGCGGGACAAGGCTTTTCACCTCATCAAGGAGCCCGTCTCGCCACATCTGCACCACCCGGGAGTCGATCCGTGAGTCGAGCAGCTCACGCGGCGGACGCAGCCCGATCATCACCGTCGGGTGCAGGTGGCGCCGCTCGGGCATCGAGGCACTGAACGGTCGCCCGGTGATCTCGATGACCTCGAGGGCGCGGATGAGGCGGCGCACGTTGTGGCGCCCAATCGCCTGGGCTGCAGCCGGATCGCGTTCGGACAACACGGCATACGTGGCTGGCGTACCGCGCTCCTCTGCCTGCGCCTCGAGTCGAGCCCGGACCTCGGGGTCGGTGGGTGGGATGTCGAGATGGTCGAGCGCAGCGCGGACATAGAGGCCGGACCCACCCGCCACGACGACAGGCAGGCCGCGACCACGGATGTCATCGATTGACTGCCGTGCCTCGCGCTGGTAGCGAGCGATCGTGGCTTCCTCAGTGAGGTCAAGGACATCGATCTGGTGGTGCGCAATCCCGCGTCGCTCGGGGACCGACAACTTGGCCGTGCCGATGTCCATGCCGCGATAGAGCTGCATCGCATCCGCGCTGACGACCTCGCCACCGACGGACTCCGCGATGCGCAGTGCCAGTTCGGACTTGCCGCTGGCCGTCGGCCCGACGACGGCGATCACGAGCGGGTCGTCAGCGGGCAAGTTCGTCCTCGGACGCGGACTGCCCGTCTGCGAAATGCCCGCCTTCGGCCTCGAAGTCGTCCTCGTCGACGTCGTCATGGCCAAATGGGTCCCGATCCTGGCCCGGCATCCAGGTCAGGCCCGCAGTGCCCCACTCGTTGGCCTTGATCGCCTTCTTGGCCTTGCGCTTCCATTTGCCCTCGAGACGGTCGGTGTAGAGGAAACCGTTGAGGTGGTCGTACTCGTGTTGGAACATCCGGGCGAACCAGCCCGTCGCGGCGTATTCGATCTCGTTGCCGTCGATGTCGAGTCCGGTGAGCGTCGCCGTCTCACCGCGCCGCAGCGGGAAGGACTCACCCGGAACAGAGAGACAACCCTCGGACTCGTCCGACGGACTGGGGTCACCAGCCACCGGCTTGCTTGCTGTGAGGTAGGGGTTGATGACCGCTCCGCGCGCTGGGATGCCGTCGTGATTGTCCATCTGCCAGGTGAAGATCCGCAGCCCGACTCCGACCTGCGGCGCGGCCAGACCAACGCCGCGCGCCGCATCCATCGTCTCGAGCATGTCCGCGACGAGCTCCCGAATGCCGTCGTCGATGACCTCGACGGGGACGGCGCGACGGTGGAGCACGGGCTCGCCGGTGATGGTGATGGGACGGATCGTCATGCCCCCATTGTCGCAAACTGTGACGGATTGGTTGGACCTGCTCTGTCATCGGCCTCGATCGTGGGGCACAGTGGGGACTGCCCCCAATCCCCTAGTAGTGAGGAGCCACTGTGAGCATGTTCGACAAGGCCAAGGACCTGATGGGTCAGCACGCCGACAAGGTCGAGGACGTGAGCGATCAGGGTCTCGACAAGGCCGGCGACTTCGCCGAGAGCAAGGGCGTCGACGCCGACAAGACCGCTCAGGGACGCGAGTTCCTGGACGACAAGGTTGGCGAGCCCGGCACCGACCAGGCCTGAAGCTACGAACGAGGAGCCCCGACCACTCAGGTGGCCGGGGCTCACTCCTGAGCAAGGGAAGGGGCTTCCGAGCAAGGGAACTGTTGCCTTGCTCCGGAGCCCTTTCGCGGGTCACCCGCGAAAGGGGAGGCGGGTGGGGTTGAAGCGGGTATGCCGGTCAGAGGGCGCAGGCGCTCGCGCTCACCGGCGCGGTGGCTGGCTTGCCGATCGACGGCATACCCAGGCTCACTCTGGGCTTGCCCGGGACAGGGGCGTCCTGCAGGGATGCCCAGGCGTCACCGCCGGGGGTGCGGCGCACGGCATAGGTTCCACCGTGGAGGGCGCCGTCGGCGACAAGGTGATGGGGTGCGCCATAGGTGAGGTCCACACTCACCGCATCACCGGGACGGGGCACCTCGCCGCCGGCAGGAATTGAGAAGTGGACCAGGCGGTTGTCGCGAGCACGCCCACTCATGCGGGCTGTTGCACTGTCCTTGCGACCCTCAGAGGGTGCAACGAGGACCTCCACCGTGCGCCCCTCCAGGGCACGGTTCTCGGCCCACGACATCTCGTCCTGCAGTTTGACGAGGCGCTCGAACCGCTCTTGCACAACGACCTTGGGAACTTGGTCAGCCATCGTCGCCGCGGGGGTGCCGGCCCGGATGGAGTACTGGAACGTGAAAGCGCTGGAGAACCTCGACTGCTC
>JBDSIV010000094.1:0-86721 GCA_039917755.1 Knoellia sp.
CTCGCATTCTTTTTGCCACTCAGGCCTCGACCCGCCCGCCGCGGTTCGTGCTCTTTGCGTCGGGCTTCATCGAGGCTGGATACCGCCGCTTCGTCGAGCGTCGTTTGCGCGAGGAGTTCGGCTTCGAAGGCACGCCCATCGAGGTTTCGGTGCGTGTTCGTGAGAAGCGCTCTCGCCGCTGATCGTTACTCCGAGCTGATCAGCGCTGCCCTCGGGTCATGTCCGCAGGGCATCGTCGGGAGTACGGAGCAGGTCGGCGGTGCGATCGCCGCCGTTGGAGCCGCGGGGTAGCGCTTGAGGACCTGGACGACTACACGGTGACGTCCGTGCACCATCCGCTGGGGCCGGGTGAGCACGATCTCAGCTCACCTTCGGTCCTTCAGCATCGAGCAAGTTGCGCAGCACGTACTGCAGGATCCCTCCGTGTCGGAAGTATGCGGCCTCGGCCGGGGTGTCGATACGCGCCGTCGCTGACAACTCCCGAACCCCATCATCGCCCTGGACTCGGACGGTGACCTTGTCGGGGACTGCTTCCATCCCTGCCATGCCGGCGATCGAATAGGTCTCCCGTCCGGTCAAACCGAGGCTATGCGCTGAATCGCCCTCTGCGAACTGCAGCGGAAGCACCCCCATTCCGATGAGGTTGGAACGGTGAATCCGCTCGAACGATGTCGCGAGCACAGCTTTCACGCCAAGCAGCAGGGTCCCCTTGGCGGCCCAGTCTCGCGAAGAACCCGAGCCGTAATCCGCACCGGCGATCACGATGAGCGGCACACCGTCTTCGGCATAGGACATGGCCGCGTCGAAGATCGTCGTCTGCTCACCATCGGCGGGGTGGCGGGTGAAGCCGCCCTCGACTCCGGAGACGAGCTGGTTGCGCAGTCGAATATTGGCAAAGGTGCCGCGGATCATCACCTCGTGGTTACCGCGCCTGGAGCCATAGGAGTTGAAGTCACCGGGAGCAACACCCTGCTCGATCAGGTAGCGGCCCGCTGGGGAGTCCTTCTTGATGGCGCCGGCAGGCGAGATGTGGTCTGTGGTCACTGAGTCGCCCAACATCACCAGGACGCGCGCGTCGACGATGTCTTCGAGGGGCTCGGGCTCTCGAGGCATCCCGTCGAAGAAGGATGGCGATCGGACGTAGGTCGATGTGTCCTGCCAGGCAAACCTGTCGCCCGAAGGGACCTCAAGGCTGTTCCAGTTGTCATCGCCGGCGAAGACGTCGCTGTAGCCGTTGGTGAACATCCTTGCCTTGACGAATCCGTCGACCACTTCGCTCACCTCATCTGTGGTCGGCCAGATGTCATGCAGATAGACCGGCTTGCCCTCTGGGTCCTCGCCGAGCGGATCGCTGGTGAGATCGACATGCATCGAGCCGGCCAAGGCATAGGCGACGACGAGCGGCGGCGACATGAGGAAGTTCATCTTGACCTCACCGTGGATCCGGCCCTCGAAGTTGCGGTTGCCCGAGAGGACCGAGCTCACATTGAGGTCGTTCTCGTTGACGGCGTCACTGACCTGTGGGATGAGTGGTCCGGAGTTGCCGATGCAGGTCGTACACCCATAGCCCACCAGGTTGAAGCCGAGTTTCTCGAGATAGGGGGTGAGGCCGGACTCGTCGTAATAGTCAGTGACGACTCGAGACCCGGGGGCCAGCGAGGTCTTCACCCACGGCTTGCTCGTCAGACCTCGTTCGACCGCCTTCTTGGCCAGCAGGCCCGCGGCAATCATCACCGACGGATTCGAGGTGTTGGTGCACGAAGTGATCGCTGCGATCACCACCGAGCCATGGTCAATCGTGGCCTGACTGCCGTCCTCGAAGGTGACGGGTGTCGGCTGGGAGGGCCATTCCTGCGCGTTGTCGGTGCCACAGGTCACGCTCGGACGGTCGACCTCGTGGTCTCCACTGACCGAGACGGGATCGCTGGCCGGAAACGACTCCGCAGAAGCTTCATCGAGACCGGTGGGCCCCGCGGTCGACGACGTTCCCGGCTGGCTGGCCAACAGGCACTGGACCGCTCGGGGCGCCGACTTCAACGCAATGCGGTCCTGAGGCCGAGTTGGACCCGCGATCGACGGCTCGACGGTGCCGAGATCCAGTTCGAGCGTCTGCGAGTAGGTCGCCTCGTGCGCAGGGTCATGCCACAGCCCTTGCTCCTTTGCGTAGGCCTCGACGAGCGCAATCTGTTCTGGGGTGCGCCCCGTGAGGTGCAGGTACTTCAGGGTCACGTCGTCAATGGGGAAGATCGCGCAGGTCGAGCCATACTCGGGGCTCATGTTGCCCAACGTGGCTCGGTTTGCCAGGGGCACGTTCGCCACCCCAGGCCCAAAGAACTCCACGAACTTGCCGACCACGCCGGTCTGGCGCAGTAGCTGGGCAACGGTGAGCACCAGGTCGGTGGCGGTGGCACCTTCGGGCAGCTCTCCGGTCAGTTTGAGTCCAAGCACCTGAGGGATGAGCATGCTCATCGGTTGGCCGAGCATTGCGGCCTCGGCCTCGATGCCGCCGACCCCCCAGCCGAGCACCCCCAGTCCGTTCACCATCGGCGTGTGTGAGTCAGTACCCACGAGCGTGTCGGGGTAAGCCATCAGGGTGCCCTCACGCTCGCGGGTGAAGACCACACGGACCAGATACTCCAAGTTGACCTGGTGGCAGATACCCGTGTCCGGGGGCACCACCAAGAAGTCGTCGAACGCCTGTTGGGACCAACGTAGCAACTGGTAGCGCTCCTGGTTGCGCTCGAACTCCAGGGCGGCATTGCGTTGGAAGGCATCGGATCGCCCGAAGACATCCGCGATCACGGAGTGGTCGATGACCAGCTCGACCGGTACCAACGGATTGATCTTCTCCGGACTCCCGCCGAACGACGTCATCGCATCGCGCATGGCCACCAGGTCGACCGCACACGGGACCCCGGTGAAATCCTGTAACAGAACTCGCGCCGGCGTGAACTGGATCTCGCTACCGTGCTCCGCGGCCGGGTCCCACGCTGCCAGCGCCCGCACCTGATCGGCGGTGACGACAATGCCGTCCTCATTGCGCAACAGGTTCTCCAACAGAATCTTCAGACTGTAGGGAAGCCGCTGCGAGCCCTCCACTCGGTCGAGTCGATAGATGTCATAGGTCGTTGGACCCACAGTCAGTTGGTTGCGCGCTCCGAAGCTGTTGGTCGACACATCTACTCCTTCAAGGTCAGGGCCAATGTGGTGGGTGCGAAAAGTCGGCGCTCCTTGAGTGACGCCTTGACCACCTGTATCTCAACCTCGACCGTAGACCTCCTGTCGCCGGAGATGATTCAGCTTCCTCGTCACACCGTGAGTCCTTCGTCGTTATGGATCACAATCCATGTGTCAGGAACGATGCAGGCATGAGAAAAGGCCCCTCCGGATCTCTCCGAAAGGGCCTCTGAACTCCGGCTTCTCCTCTGTCGGGCTGACAGGATTTGAACCTGCGACCCCTTGACCCCCAGTCAAGTGCGCTACCAAGCTGCGCCACAGCCCGTGGCTTGCTCACACGTTGCCGGGCGAGCGAACGAAACCATATCCCATGCGTGGGGCCCCGACCGAATCGGTTCAAAGTCTCGCGAAATGCGACCTGCAGGCCGCGTTCTGCAGGACCGTGATCCGGGGCCAACCACCTCAGTATTCGTGCCGCGAGTGCAGCCGTCGAGGACGACCGTCAGGGTCACCGAGCAGCCTCTGCGGCACCTCGAGCGCACGCTGCCGGATCGGGCTCAGCTCAGGGGCGGACAGCGGCCGCAATCGACCAGCAGGTCGTGCGCCGAGCATCCCGCCGTCATGCCAGGACTGGAGTTCCGCAGCTGAGGCGGCATAGGCCTCGAAGAGGCCGTGCCCCGACACGCAATCGTTCATCGCGTCGTCGTGGGCCGTGCCCGACAGCGGTCGGTCCAGGTGCTCAGCCGCCAGGCGCAGCCGCAAGGACCGGGCATAGGGCGAGTGGTCGAGCCCCGCATTGTCGATCACGAGAGCCGCCAACTCGGAGTCGTGGGTCCACGAGCGCCGGTTGATGTTGTCCGAGCCGATCGTGACGTACCAGTCGTCAATCACGACGACCTTGGCGTGCACGTAGACCGGCCAGCCCGTGTGGTTCTCGATCCCGTAGACCGCGAACCGTCCCGGCGCCGCCGCGGTCAGCTGCGCGACGGCCTCGTGTCGGCCCTCGAGCTGCATCCGCTCGCCCATGCCCTCGAGGTCGGGTCGGTGGGGGAGAACCGCGACGAGGTGAAGGTCGGGATTCACGGAGAGCGCCTCGGCAAAGACGGACGTGATACTCGAGGACCAGAGATACTGGTCCTCGACATAGATGAAGTCGCGCGCTTGCGCGATGGCCTTCCGGTGAGCCAAGGCAATCGACCGCTCACCGGCGGGGGCGAACGGGTAGGCCCGCTTGCGGTGCAGGTGGGGATAGGTGCGTAGAAGCTGGACCACATGGGTCCCACCCGAGACCGCGGACGGTGGCGGCCACTGGGGCGGCAAGGCGGACGGCTCGTCGTCGACCCGACTGAGTTTGTCGCGAAGGCGTGAGTGCAGCGCCGGTGCGAGAGGGCTGGGGTCCTCCCACCGCTCGCGGAACACCGTCTCGACGTCGGCGACGGCAGGGCCCGTGATAGCGCACTGAACGTCGTGCCAGCCCGGTCGAGGTCCGTACTCCGCAGCGAGCCCCTGCTGTTGTGGGTCACCGTGGTGATCCGAGGAGTCGCGCCGAGAGTGGGCCACATCGATACCCCCGACAAAAGCCACGTCGCGAGTGGGATCGTCCCGATGGCGGACGACGATGAACTTCTGGTGGTGGGACCCGCCTCGACGAACTCGCATGTCGAGCAGCACCTCTGCGTGCTCGTCGTCCTCGTCCGCCAGCTCCTCGGCGACCTCGCGGTTGTCCTCTGCGGAGAAGTCCAGCTGCTCCGAGTGCGAGCGCCACACCAGCCCGCGCACCTGGACACCTCGGTTCGCGGCGCGGTCGAGCACGGCCACGATCGTGCTGGACGGGTCGTCCGTGAGCAGCTGGTCGCCGTCAATGCGCCAGCCGGCAAACAGGACGAGGTCACCCTCGGTCGTGGCCTCGAGGACCCGGTGCAGCTCGGCGAAGTAGTCGGCGCCGTCGACGAGGGGTCGCACCACGTTGCCCGTCGACCAGGCTGTCTCGCCCGGATGCGCGTCATCGAGTCGGGTGTGGCGGTTGTCGCGTTCGGTCGAGGTCAGGAGCCAGCGGGTCACGTCGGGGTTCACGAGATCAACCCCACCATGCGGTCGACGGCCTCCGTGAGGATTTCGGGAGATGTGGCCAGGTTGACCCTCACGAAACCGCGACCCGCCTGTCCGAACGAGGGTCCCGACGAGAACGCCACGCGTCCACGTTCGCGCAGGACCGCGGCCGGGTCGTCGCCCCACTCGAGCGCTCGGCAGTCGAGCCACGCCAGGTAGCTGGCCGCCGGCACGGCATACCCGATGTCGGGAAGTCTCTGCGCGAGAAGGCGACCGAGCAACTCTGCGTTCGATGCGATCTCGTCGGTGACCTGAGCGAGCCACTCACGCCCATCGGTCCACGCGGCCACGGCAGCGATCTGGCCGAGGTGACTGGCGCCGTGGGTGTGCACCTCGTGGAGCGACACATCACTTGGTGTGTCAGTCCCGATGACGACGAGCGCGGCCCTGAGCCCGGCGAGATTCCAGGCCTTCGACGCGGCGAGGAGACTGACACCACGCTCTGCGCCGGGCACGGACAGGTACGGCGTGAACACGCCTTCATGGACGATCGGTGCGTGGATCTCGTCGGAGATGACGAGCACCCCGTGCACGTTCGCGATCTCCGCGAGGGCCTCCAGTTCGTCTTTCCGGTGCACCGTGCCCGTGGGGTTCTGAGGGTTGCACAGCAGGTATGCCGTCCGCTCGCCTCCCGCCGTGAGCTCACCGAACGTGCGGTCGAGGGCCTCCAGGTCGAGGCGCCCGGTGGAGGAGAGGGGAGCATCGACGATTCGGCGGCCAGTCATCTCGACGAAGTCAAAGAAGGCGTTGTAGACCGGGGACGACACGACGACGGGGCCGCCCGGCGAGGTGGCCGCCCGCACGAGCTCACTGAGGCCGATCATGATGTCCGCAACGGGGGAGACACGGGAGGCGTCGATCGTCCAGGACCAGGTCTGGGCGGCATACGCCATGCCTGCATCCACGAAGTCACGACCCAAGGGATAGCCGGTGTCACCGCGGCGCAGGGCGGCACTGACTGCCTCGACGACCGGTTCGCATGGTGCCGCATCCATCTCGGCGACCCACAGCGGCAGGACGTCGTCGGGATACAGCGCCCATTTCACGCTGGTGCTGCGCGTGCGCCAGAAGGTGGCGTCACCGGCAAGGATGCGGGGAGTCATGAACCGACTCTAGACAGGAACACATAGGCTGCAGCCATGACTGCCGGTGAGAGCGTTCGGGGGACCGAAAGCGCCCCCATGGACCGCGTCGTCACCCTGCCGAACGCCTTGTCCACCCTGCGACTGCTGGGGGTGCCGGCGTTCATCTGGGCCATCGCGACCCGGCATGACGCCATCGCTCTCGTGATCCTCATGGGCTCTGGCATCACCGACTATCTCGACGGCAAGATCGCCCGCCACTACGGCCTCGTCTCCCGCATTGGTCAACTCCTGGATCCCATCGCCGATCGCCTCTACATCGTCACCACGCTCGTCGGGCTGGCGTGGCGCGACATCATCCCCTGGTGGCTGGTCGCCGTGCTGTTTGCGCGTGAGGCGTTCATGGGGGTTGTCGTGCTCATCGCCAAGCGCTACGGCTGGATCGGTCTGCCCGTGCACTTCATCGGCAAGGCCGCGACCTTCAACCTGCTCTACTCGTTCCCGGCACTCCTCATGGCCGATGGGGATGGCTGGCTCGCGTCGTTTGCGCGGCCCGTCGGGTGGGGCTTCGCGTGGTGGGGCACCGTCCTCTACTGGGTCGCCGGAATCATGTATGCCGTGCAACTGCGACAGCTCGTCGCTCGCCGTGGTGGCCCGTGAGCTCTCAGGTGGCCCCGCCGGCTCGCCGACCAGATGCGTCGATGACCCTCATCACCTCGATGCTCGAGCGGCCTCTGGACCCGGGCTATGCCGCGGCGGCAGACCAGCGCGAAGAGGCGGGACTGCCACGAGCCACCGGGTTGCGCTCGCGGTCACTCGTCGTGTTCGCCGTCGTGGTTGGTGTCCTGGTGGGGATTGCCGCCATGCAGTTGCGCGGGGTAGAGACCACCAAGCAGCGGACCAAGACCAGCCTCATCGAGCGCATCGATAGCCAGCAGAAGATCGTTGACATCCGCTCCGCCAAGGCGGGTTCTCTCCGCGCCGAGATCGCTGCTCTCGACGCGCAGACCCTGCGGGACGTGAGCGAGTCCTTGGCCCAGGACGTCGAGCGACTCTCGCTTGTCGCCGGTGCCGTTCCGGTGCGGGGCCCTGGCTTCATCGTGACTGTCGATGACGCACCGACGACAGACGACGGTGGCACCAACAGCCAGCCTCGAGCCGATGCGGCGTCGACCGACGGCAAGGTCATTGCCCGAGACCTCCAGATCCTCACCAACAGCCTCTGGGAGGCGGGCGCGGAGGCTGTGTCCGTCAACGGTCAACGCCTCACCTCCACCGCCTCTATCCGCTTCGCGGGCCAAGCAATCCTCGTCGACTACCGCCCCCTCAAACGGCCCTATGCCATCAGTGCCATCGGTGATCCGGGCAAGATGCCCGCTGCCTTCGCCAACGGCAACGGGGGCACCTACCTCTCGACGCTCAAGAGCTCGTTCGGTATCCAGGTCGACACGAAGGTCCGCCGAGAGGTCACGATTCCGGCATCGGCGACGCTGGGGACCCGAGCGGCAACGGTCGCGGATAAGGTCAGGGGCGCATCCACGCCCCCGTCCGAAGGAGTCTCGCCGTGATCCCCGCCCTGGGCCTGATCATCGGCATCGTCGCCGGCGTCCTGCTGCAGCCTGAGGTGCCACTGTGGCTACAGCCCTATCTGCCCATCGCCGTCGTAGCGGCCCTGGACGCGGTCTTCGGCGCGGTGCGCGCCGTGCTGGACGGAATCTTCAACGACAGGGTCTTCGTGATCTCTTTCCTGTCCAACGTGGTCGTGGCGGCGTTCATCGTCTTCCTTGGCGACCAGCTCGGTGTGGGCAGCCAGCTCTCCACCGGGGTTGTCGTCGTGCTCGGCGTCCGGATCTTCTCCAACGTCGCCTCCATCCGTCGCCATCTCTTCAAGGCGTGAGCAGCCGGTCATGAGTGACAAGAAGGCTGTGCAAGCCGAGGTGCCTCCTGACAAGGAGGAGCCCACCGCTGTCGCGAGGTTTCCTGAGAAGCAGCAACTCCCGCCTGTCGATGCGACTCCGAGGGCGCCGGATCCCGCAGTCGCGCCGGTCGAGCAGGGCAGCGAGTCTGGTTCGGCTTGGCAGCGCTTGGCGCGGGCAGGCCGTCCACGCCCGACCAAGGCCAACGTCCTGGCCACGGTGCTGGCGCTCAGTCTGGGATATGCCATTGCCGCCCAGGTGCACCAGACCTCGATAGAGGGGCTGGAGGACCTGCGTCAAGACGAGCTGATCCGCATTCTCGACACCGTTGACCAGGACGGCGGCCGACTCGCCCAGGAGATCCAGACCCTCCAGACATCACGCGACCGGCTCCAGAGCTCCACGACCAGCCTCACCGAGGCGCAGCAGGCAGCGCAGCAGCGCCTCGACTCACTCGGCATTTTGGCCGGGACGGTTTCGGCGCGCGGGCCCGGCATCATCCTCACCATCCGTGACCCCGGCCATGGCGTCACCGCGCCCTTGCTCCTCGACACCCTGCAGGAACTGCGTGACGCCGGGGCCGAGGCGGTCGAGATCAATGATGTCCGGGTCGTGGCCCACACCTATTTCACCGACAGCGAGGGCGGGATCGACATCTCGGGCAAGCAGGTGAACGCGCCCTACGTCGTGACCGCGATCGGCGACGGCTCCACGCTGGCCTCCGCGATGGAGATCCCCGGAGGCGTCACCAACTCCGTTCGCAGCGTGGGCGGTGAGGCCAATGTCGAGAGCAAGGACTCTGTGACGGTGTCCGCATTGCAGTCCGTTTCCGAGCCTCAGTACGCTCGACCCGTCCCCAGTCCGACCAAGTCCTGAACCCACCCTGAAGGAGCCCTTTGATGAGCGACCTCGAGTACCCGAGCGACCTGCGCTACACCGCCGAGCACGAGTGGGTGCGCTCCACCGAGGACGGCAGCGTGCGCATCGGCATCACGTCCTTTGCGCAGGATGCTCTGGGAGACGTCGTCTATGTCAGCCTGCCTGCTGTCGGCGACTCTGTGGCTGTCGGAGACGCCTGCGGCGAAGTCGAGTCGACCAAGTCGGTCAGCGACCTCTATGCCCCGGTCGCAGGGGAGATCGTGGCTGTCAACGGGGCTCTCGATACCTCACCCGAGCTCGTGAACTCCGATCCGTACGGAGAGGGCTGGATGTATGAACTGCGCCTCAGCGACCCCGCAGCCATCGATGGGCTCCTTGACGTCGAGACCTATCAGCAACAGCTCAGCTGATTCGCAGGCGATCCTCACCGGATCACCTGTTCATCTCTGGAGTGGTCATCTAGGGTGAGTGCTTCAGGTGAGCAGCTGTGATGATCAGGTGTGATGACCCAACCGCAGACAAGGAGCCGCACAGATGAGTGACGAGAGTCGCGAGACGCCCGAGCGCGAGCCGGAGTCGTCAACGACGATGCGCTTTCACGCGGTGCCAGGGCTGGAGCAGTCCGACATCGTTCACGAAAGCGAGCACGTCCTCACCCGCGCGGACCAAGCCACGGTCGAGGCTCTTCGCCCCGGCACGGCCCTGCTCGTCGTCCTGCGTGGTCCCAACACCGGGGCGCGGTTCCTTCTCGATGACGATGTCGTCTCGTCGGGTCGTCACCCGGAGAGCGGCATCTTCCTTGACGACGTGACCGTCTCTCGCCAGCACGCCACGTTCGAGCGCTCCGAAGGTCAGTTCGTCGTCAAGGACGTCGGCTCACTCAACGGGACCTATGTCAATCGGGAGCGCATCGACGAGTCGGTGCTGCACACTGGTGACGAAGTGCAGATCGGCAAGTACCGCCTCGTCTTCTATGCCGCCAAGCCGGCCTGAGCGGCCGCTGACCATCGGGAAGGTCCTCGACGCGCTGCGTGAGGAGTTCCCCGAGGTGAGCATCTCCAAGATCCGCTTCCTCGAGGTCGAGGGGCTGGTGCAACCGACCCGCACTGCAGCGGGCTACCGCACCTACTCGGCCGCCGACGTCGATCGGCTGCGCTACGTCCTGCGTGCACAGCGCGACCGATTCTGGCCGCTCAAGGTCATCCGGGAAGCCCTCGGTGCTCTTGATCGTGGCCTCGAGCCGGCCCGTGGCGTGGACGCGCGTCCACAGCCGCCTGGTCCGGAGCTGGACCCGGACGTGCCTGACGCGGCGAGCCTCGTCGCAGGGCGCGATGTCCGACTGACTCATGACGAGCTCGCCTCCTCCACCGGACTGGACCTGACGACCATCTCGTCGCTCGAGGGTTTCGGTGTGCTGCAGTCGGACTCCGACGGGCACTTCTCGGGCGCCGACCTCCAGGCGGCGCACGCGGCGGCGGGCCTCGCGGCCTACGGAATCGAAGCACGACACCTGCGCCCGTTCCGCACGGCGGCCGACCGTGAGGTGGGGTTGGTGGAGCAAGCCATGAGCACGCGAAGGGCCGGTGGCAGGGCCAAGGACGAGGCCGAGGTGGCGCGGTTGTGTCTGCAGCTGCACGCTGCGCTGGTCAAGGGTGGTCTGGCTCGTCCCTGACGACGTACGGTGGAAGGGTGAAGCCACTGGACGTCCTCGGTGTCCGAGTCGAGATGCCGACGAATCAACCCATCGTTCTGCTCAGAGAGCGGGATGGTAGCCGCTACTTGCCCATCTGGGTCGGTGCAGCCGAGGCTGCGGCCATCGCCTATGCGCAACAGGGCGTCCTGCCGCCACGCCCGCTCACCCACGACCTGCTCAAGAACATCCTTGACGATCTCGGGCACACCCTCACCCAGGTGCGGATCACCCGACTCGACGAGGGTGTCTTCCACGCCGAGCTCGACATCGACGGAGGACATGCCGGGGGAGGGCAGAGCATCGACTCGCGTTCCTCGGACGCCATCGCGCTGGCCCTGCGCTGCGGTGTCGACATCGTCACCACCGAAGGTCTGCTCGACGAGGCCGGGGTCGCGATGGCCGAGGAGGAGCAGGAAGAGAACGAAGTGGAGAAGTTCAAGGAGTTTCTCGACCAGGTGTCGGCGGATGACTTCAACACTGGAGAGCAACCGTCAAGCTGAGGGTTAGTGTTACCGATGTTACGCACGACACGCATGAGGTCAGGGTCGAGTGGTAGTTGACCCGGGGTTCTCCGCCCCTTAGCGTCACCCCCAGAGAACGACGTCCATGTAGTTACACCGTGCGTGTCCCAGCAGGAGGTTGGCGTGAACGCCATCGAAGAACACCCCAGGGCTCATGTGCCCATCGCGGCACAGGGCCTGCTGTTCACGGACGATCTGCCCGAGCTGGACGAGGAGACGGGCTACCGCGGCCCCACGGCCTGCAAAGCGGCCGGGATCACCTACCGTCAGCTCGACTACTGGGCCCGCACCTCGCTCGTTGAGCCCTCTGTGCGTGGGGCCGCAGGCTCTGGATCGCAGCGCCTCTATGGCTTCCGCGACATCCTTGCCCTCAAGGTCGTCAAGCGACTGCTCGACACCGGCGTCTCGCTCCAGCAGATCCGCGGCGCCGTTCAGGTGCTGCGGGACCGTGGCGTCGATGACCTCGCCCAGATCACCTTGATGAGTGACGGCGCCTCCGTGTATGAATGCACCTCCGACGCCGAGGTCATCGACCTTCTCCAGGGCGGTCAGGGTGTCTTTGGAATTGCCGTGGGCAAGGTGTGGCGTGAGGTCGAGGGCGACCTGTCCCACCTCCCGAGCGAGCGACTTTCTGACGAGGTTCCGGCAGCGCATCCCGATGACGAGCTGAGTGCGCGCCGGGCCGCACGACTCGCCTGATCAACTCGCCGGCGGTTTGCTACCCTGACCCTGCCGCAAACACCGTGCGGGAGAGTCCCCAATCCTTTCTGGAGCCGGGGCGCCGAAGGGGCAAACTCCCCGGAACCTCTCAGGCGCAAAGGACTGCACGGATCAGGCACCTCTGAGACGGCTCACGCCGCGACAGAAGGGGAGGCCCGTGCCCGCCCGTGCGCCAGGAGCCTCACCTTCATGACTGACATCTCGACCTCCCCCAGCGAACTTCCCGCCTTCGCCGAGCGACACATCGGCCCCAGCGAGGCCGACGTCGCCGACATGCTCGCCGCGATCGGACGATCCAGTCTCGACGAACTCACCTCAACGGCTGTGCCGGCAGCCATCCGCGCCACCGAGGCCATGAGCATCGTGCCGGCCGACTCCGAACTCGCCGTTGTCAAAGAGCTGCGCGGACTGGCTGCACGCAACCAGGTCCTCACCTCGATGATCGGTCTGGGCTACTACGGCACGATCACGCCGGCGGTCATCCAGCGCAACGTCCTCGAGAACCCGGCCTGGTACACCGCCTACACGCCCTACCAACCCGAGATCTCGCAGGGACGTCTCGAGGCACTGCTCAACTTCCAGACCGTTGTCGCCGACCTCACGGCGCTCAGCACCGCCGGCGCCTCCCTTCTGGACGAGGCCACAGCAGCTGCTGAGGCGATGACGCTCATGCGGCGTTCGAGCAGGGCCCCTGCCGACGCCGTGCTGCTCGTCGACGAGGCAATCTTCCCGCAGACACTTGCGGTGATGCAGACCCGCGCCCGACCCCTCCGGATCGAGATCGTGGTCGCCGACCTCTCCGAGGTCACCTCGCGCGACGGGCTCGTGTCAGCTGCTGGTGACCGGACCGTCTTCGGTGTCCTCGTGCAGTACCCCGACCTTCACGGCCGTCTGCGCAATCATCGCGCCCTGGCCGACGCAGCCCACGAGGCCGGCGCGCTGGTCGCTGCGGCTGCCGACCTCATGGCGCTCACTCTGGCCACGGCACCGGGGGAGTGGGGCGCAGACGTTGCCGTCGGAACCACCCAGCGTCTCGGTGTCCCGATGGGCTTCGGTGGACCACACGCTGGCTACATGTCCGTGCGAGCCGGTTTGGAGCGCACCCTTCCCGGCCGGCTTGTCGGAGTCTCGGTCGACCAGACAGGCGCGCTGGCATACCGGCTGGCGTTGCAGACGCGCGAACAGCACATCCGTCGCGAGAAGGCGACGTCCAACATCTGCACCGCGCAGGTGCTTCTCGCCGTCATGGCCAGCATGTATGCCGTCTATCACGGCCCTCGCGGGCTTCGCGCCATCGCGCTGCGCATCCACGCCCACGCGACGTCACTCGCCGAAGCGCTGCGCACCGCTGGCATCGACGTTGCCGAGGGCGATCGCTTCGACACCCTGTCCATCAGGGTGCCCGGTCGCGCCGACGAGATCGTCGCTGCTGCAGTGGCCGAGCACGTCAATGTCTGGCGTCACGACGCCGACACCGTGATCGTGTCGGTCGATGAGACCACTGACGTCGACGACCTCGCCAAGGTGGCGCGGTCTTTCGGGCTCGATGCTTCAATCAAGGTCTCGATCAGTGAGCCCAGTTGGGACACAGCCGTTCTGCGCACGTCCGACTATCTCACCCACCCGGTCTTCATGAGTCACCACAGCGAGACGGCGATGCTGCGCTACCTGCGTCGCCTCTCCGACCGCGACTTCGCCCTCGACCGCGGCATGATCCCGCTCGGCTCGTGCACGATGAAGCTCAACGCGACGACCGAGATGCTCGCGATCACGTGGCCAGAGTTCGCCGACGTGCACCCTTTCGCGCCGCTGGACCAGACCGAGGGCATTCGTCACCTCGTGAGTGAGCTGGAGCAGTGGCTGTGCGACATCACCGGCTACGACGCAGTCTCGCTCCAGCCGAACGCTGGTTCCCAGGGGGAGTTCGCCGGCCTGCTGGCGATCGCGGCCTACCACCGAGCCCAGGGGCAGGGCGAGCGCACCGTGTGCCTCATCCCGGCCAGTGCCCACGGCACCAACGCGGCCAGTGCCGTCATGGCCGGTATGAAGGTCGTCGTCGTCAAGACCGACGTCATCACCGGCAACGTGGACATGGACGACCTCAAGTCCAAGGTCGAGCAGCACCGCGACAACCTCTCCGCGATCATGGTGACCTACCCGTCCACGCACGGTGTCTTCGAGGACACGATCACTGACCTGTGCGCGATGGTGCACGACGCTGGCGGTCAGGTCTATGTCGACGGAGCCAACCTCAACGCGCTCGTCGGGCTCGCCCAACCGGGCCGGTTCGGAGCCGATGTCTCGCACCTCAACCTGCACAAGACGTTCTGCATCCCGCACGGTGGCGGCGGTCCCGGCGTGGGTCCCGTGGCGTGTCGAGAGCACCTCGCGCCGTTCCTCCCCAACCACCCGCTCGACCCCCAGTCCGGTCCCGAGACGGGCGTTGGCCCGGTGGCGGCGGCCCCCTACGGCTCGGCGGGCATCCTGCCCATCTCCTGGGCCTATGTGAGGCTCATGGGAGCCTCGGGTCTGCGTCGGGCGACCGAGGTCGCCGTGCTCAACGCCAACTACGTCGCGGCTCGACTGCGCGATCACTACCCGGTGCTCTACTCGGGTGAGGGCGGGCTCGTCGCGCACGAGTGCATCCTCGACGTGCGTCCACTGAGCAAGGAGACAGGGGTGAGCGTCGACGACATCGCCAAGCGCCTCATCGACTACGGCTTCCACGCGCCGACGATGTCGTTCCCGGTGGCGGGAACGCTCATGGTCGAACCGACCGAGAGTGAGGACAAGCTCGAGCTCGACCGGTTCTGCGACGCGATGATTGCTATCCGCGCAGAGATTGACGCTGTCGGTGCTGCTGGCAACGCTGAGACCAGCGTCCTGCGCGGGGCACCGCACACGGCGCTCTCGCTGGCCGAGGACTGGGAGGTCGACTACACCCGCCAGGAGGCTGCCTTCCCGCAGGGCGTTGACCCGCTCGCGAAATACTGGCCGCCAGTGCGCCGCATCGACGGCGCTTATGGCGACCGTCACCTTGTCTGCTCGTGCCCTCCACCAGAGGCCTTCGAGGACTGACCCTCACGACGGCGTATGCCGTGCCCACAGTGCCGCGGGACCTTTGGGTTCCGCGGCACTGTGGATCTCAGGCAGTGGACCGTCGGAAGTGGCGAGGCGTGACACCGGGGAAGGAGGATCTCAAGCGGCGCTTTCGGCCCCGGGGGTCGAGACGGCGATGGTGCTGCCACTGGCGGTCTTGCGAACGACGAGCTGGCTCGTGATGCGGCTGCGGAGTTCGGCGACATGTGACACCACTCCGACGGCCCGTCCACCCTCGCGCAGCGAGTCAAGAACGGAGATGACCTGTTCGAGGCTCTCGTCGTCGAGAGTGCCGAAGCCTTCATCGACAAAGAGGGTCCCAAGCTCGAAACCACCGGCCTCCTCGCGCACGGCATCGGCGAGGCCGAGCGCGAGGGCGAGTGAGGCCATGAAGGCCTCTCCTCCGGAGAGGGTGGACGTCTCGCGGCTCACGCCGGTCCACTGGTCAAGGACTTGAAGCCCGAGACCGCTGCGTGCACCACGGGCGGCCAGGCGGTCGGTGTGCTCAAGGCTGTAACGGCCTTCGCCCATGACCCGCAGGCGCTCGTTGGCCAGGCGGGCCACCGTGTCGAGTCGAGCCGCCAGGACAAACGAGGTGAGCCGCATCCGCAGGGTGTTGTTGAGGCCGCCACCGCTGAAGGTGTCGGCGAGCTCCTTGATGCGGTGGTGATGGGCCAAGGCCGTTCCGGCGGCGTCGAGTCCACCCATCAGGCTGGTTCGCACCGCTGTGAAAGCACGACGGGCTCCGCTGGCCTCCGTCTGCGCGGACTGCGCCGCGAGGAGCGCTGCTCGAGCCTGGACGCCCGCAGCGATGAGCATGCCGAGGTCCGGCTCGGGCACGGACTCGGCCGAGATGACGTCGGGGTCCTCGAGGACTGCCGTCGCCGATGATCTCGCGCGGTCGTGGTCGTGCAAGCGGTCCCGAAGTCGGTCCAGGGCCGCGGGTGCCATGAGGGCTTCGGCGGCTTCGTCGAGGTTCGCGAACCCGGCTTCGGCCGCCGCTGCCTGACCGACGTCGGTGGCGGTGAGGTGGCGGGCAGAGGTTGCGTCGAAGGCTTCGCGGGCCGCCCGCCATGACCGCGCTGCGGCCGTGACGCTTTCATGGCGGCGCGCCAGGTCGCCCGCCGAGAGCGCAGGGCTGGGGTCCGAGCCGGCTTGGGAGCCGGCGAGGGCGGAGTTGATGGGTTCAGCCTCACCATCAACTCCAGGAACGGCGCAGGGGCAGGTGGCGTGCGACGCAAGCAAGGTGGCGGCTTCGGTCGCGTCGCTCGCCTCAGCTGTGCGGGACTGCTCAGCCAACGCCGTGGCTCGAGCAAGGGACTGCTGAGCTGTGGCGACGGCTTCGTCGACGTGCTTGAGCGCAACTCGCGCTGTGGTCAACGCCTTGTCTGCCTTGGGTCGATTGGCGCTGCGGGCGCGCACCTGAACCTGACGCTGGGCCGCGGTCCGCGCATCGTCGGCCAGTCCCTCAAGGTCGAGGTCGCACACTGCCTCGACGTCGAGCACCCGCAGTGACTCGGTGAGAAGCGCCTGGGCGCTGGCGGCGACGGTGGCCGCCAGCTGGTGCGCCGCCGCCAGGACAGCATGAGTCTGTCGAGCCTCGTCAAGGTCACTCGCACTGACCCGGTCGCCTTCCTTTGCCGGAGCAGGGTGGTCGTGAGCGCCACACACCGGGCAGGACTCCCCGTCGACGAGTCCCTCGGCCAACTCAGCCGCCATCTGGGACAGTCTGCGGGCCCCGAGGTCCTGCTCGTGGTCGCGGGCGTCCTGAGCGGCAGAGCGGGCGTCGGCCGCTTCGCTCACGAGACGCGTCAGCGTGACGTCATCCTTGGCCACCTGTCGGGCCAGCTGAAGGCGGTCGCGCGCTGTGTTGGCGGTGCTTTCGATCCCCGCAAGGGAGGCTTCGCCTCCGAGGGCATCGGCCACGGCGGCCTCGGCATGGGTCACCGTGCTCAGCGCCGCGGCACGGTCGGTGGCAGCGTTGTCAAGGATGCCCCTGGCGGACGTGATCGCCTCGGTGTGCTCCCGTGCCAGGCGAGCCCGCTGGGCGCGGGCTGCGTCCAGTCGCACGAGTTCCCGCAGAGTGTCGTCATGACAGTGAAGGTCCTCGAGCAAAGCGGTGGGGTCGGTGGCGTCCGGCACGGTCCCGTGGGCGAGGGCCGCTGCAGTGGCCAATGCCCGGGTGGCGCGCTCAACCTCGGAGAACTCGCGAGCGATGGCGACGACGTGACCGCGCACGGACGCGGCGCGGCTGGCCGCGTCATAGCGGGAGCGCGCCGCGCTGATGTCTTCTTTGGCGCGGTCAAGCCGGGCCACCGAAGCTCGCGCCGCATCGGCACGCGCACGCAACGCGATGGTCGAGCGGGCTTGCTCCGCGGCAGTGGCGGCCGCGCTCTCTGCCCCGGCCGCGGCGTCGAGGGCCACCATCGCTTCGGACACCAGAACATCGAGGTCGGCACCCGTCGCCTGCAGCAGTGCCCGGATGCCCTCAGGCGAGGCTGGGTCCAAAGCAGGCTGGCCCTCAAGCAGACGTGTGTCGTCGGGTGCGCCCGGCTCGAGGTGAGCATCGACACCCTCGTGGCGCTCGTCTGTCGTTGACTGCCCCAGCCCAGAGGCGGCCACGACGTCGGCCAGGCGGGCGAGGTCGGTGTCGATGCCACTGCGCAGACTGCTGACTGTGGCTTCGCTGGCGCGACGTTGGTCAATGAGCCAGTCCTCGACGTCGGCGAACCGGGTGATGTCGAAGAGCTTCTCGAGCAGTGCACGGCGCTCGTCGTCCTTGGCCGTGAGGAACGCGGCGAACTCGCCCTGGGGGAGCATCGCCACCTTGGCAAACTGCTCCTTGCCCATCCCGAGGACGTCGTGCAGGACCTCGGCGGCCTCGTCGTTGCGGGTCGAGATGACGAACCATGAACCCCCCCGGAGCTCCGAGAGAGCCACTGTCGCCGGAGCCTCGATGGTGCCCGTGCCGCGCTTCTTGTCTCGCAAGTGCGAGGGGGAGCGCCGGACCATGAATCGCCGCGTCCCGCAGGAGAACTCGAGCTCGACCGAGGGAGTGGCCGTGGGGGCTGCGTGGTCGCTGACGATGCCACGCTTGTCGCGCAGGCCGGGCACATCGGCGAAGAGGGCGAAGCAGATGGCGTCGAGGAGGCTCGTCTTGCCAGCTCCCGTGGGGCCGTGGATGAGGAACAGACCTGCCGACGTCAAATCATCGAAGTCGACAATGATCTCGTCGGGGAACGGTCCGAAGGCCGTCGCGCTGAGCTGGTGGATCCTCATGCCGCTCCCGACGCCCGACGAGAGGAAGTGCCGCCCTCGCCCTCACTGGCCGAACGATGCAACCGCGCCCCCTCGACCGCGTCGCCCAGAAGAGCCCGTTCGTCAGCGTCCGGACCGTGGCCACCGCGCACGTGGGTGAGGAAGTCGCAGCACACGTCAAGGTCCGAGCGCTCGGTGCGCGACGCGGCATACGCGCTCATCGTCGTGACTGCACCGGAGGGTGCGAAACGGAGGTCCAGAGTGTGGGGGAAACGGGCCCGCAGCCGCTCCATCGCGCCGAGCGGGCGGAGGGGGTCGGTGAGGGTCACCTGGCACCAGGCCGACTCCGCGGCCGTGTGCCGTGAGTCCTGCAACAACTCGACGAGGGTGCCGCGCAGCAGCATCAGTGGTCGCTCAACGGGTGCAGCGACAAAGTCGATCGCGAGGGAGTCGCCGGCAAGGTCGACGAGCCACGAACCCTTGGTGTGGGACGCCTCGCTGAACGACATGGCCACGGGGGAACCCGAATAGCGGATCGAGTCAGAGACCTGCTGACGGCCGTGGAGGTGACCCAGCGCGGCGTAGTCGACGCCCGCAAAGACCTCGGGTGGAACCGCTGCGACGCCACCCACGGCGATGTCGCGCTCGGAGTCGCTGGTCGCGCCGCCCGTGACGAAGGCGTGAGCCATCACCACGGACCGGCGATGAGAGCTCGAGTCGAGGGACCCTCTCACGCGACCCATCGCGGCGCGCAGAGCCCCGGCGTGGGTGCGCTCGCTCGTCCCGAGAGGACCGGCCGCCAGGGACGGCTCGAGGTAGGGGAGGGGGTGGATCGCGACGTCGTCGACCATCACCGGACGGCCGATGTCGTCGATGCTCGTGCGGATGTGCAGACCCGACCGCTCGAGCAACCGGGAGGCGAACCCGAGACGGATGGCCGAGTCGTGATTGCCACTGGACAACACGACCGTGGCGCCGGCGTCGATGAGTCGCTCGACCGCGTCGGAGAGCATCCCCACCGTGTCGGGAGCCGGCAGAGCGCGGTCATAGATGTCGCCCGACACGAGCACCGCAGCGATGGACTCGGAACGCACGACCTCGACGAGGTGGTCCAGGAACGCAGACTGGGCGTCCATCAGCCCCACCTGGTGGAAGGCCCGGCCCAGATGCCAGTCGGAGGTATGGATCATGCGCACACCTCGAAGGCTAGGTGGGGGCACTGACACCCCTCGTGACCGAAACGCGGATTCGGCCACGTTCCGTTCGCGCGCTGTGCTCGGATGGTGATTGAGTTGGCCCTCCAAGCCGACGCAGGGTCGACGAGATGGTGAGGTGAATGGCGTGGGTGCTGAGGTCAGTGCGCAGAGCTACACGCGCGAGGAGCGGCAGCGCTATCGCGAGAAGGTCCGTCAGAACCTTGACGTTTTCGAACGGATGCTCAGCCAGCACTCCTTCGAGTTCGACCGCCCACTCACCGGTCTTGAGATCGAACTCAACCTCGTCGACGCGGACTACGACCCGCACTTCGCGAACGCCGAGGTTCTGCAGGCCATTGCCGATCCGGGCTACCAGACCGAGCTCGCGCAATACAACATCGAGCTCAACGTCCTGCCTCGCCCGCTCCCGGGGGACTCCGCTCTGGAGCTCGAGCACGAGCTGAGGGAATCGCTCAACGCAGCCGATGCCAAGGCTCGTGAGGTCGGCTCGCGCCTCGTGGCGATCGGCATTCTCCCGACGATCATGCCGGAGCACTACGAGGGAGAGTGGATCAGCGACAACAACCGCTACACCGCCCTCAACGACTCGATCTTCGTTGCTCGCGGCGAGGACATCTATCTCGACATCACCGGGCCGCAGGGGGAGCGGGTGGCCACCTACTGCAACTCCATCGCCCCGGAGTCGGCGTGCACGAGCGTCCAGCTCCACCTCCAGGTGCAGCCCTCGGACTTCGCCGATCACTGGAACGCCGCCCAGGCCATCTCGCCGGTCCAGGTGGCGCTCGCGGCGAACTCACCGTTCTTCTTCGGGCAGCGCCTCCACGCAGAGACCCGCATCGAACTCTTCAAACAGGCGACCGACACCCGGCCGATTGAGCTCAAGAACCAAGGTGTGCGCCCCCGCGTCTTCTTCGGCGAGCGGTGGATCACCTCGATCTTCGACCTCTTCGAGGAGAACTCGCGCTACTTCCCGGCCCTGCTCGCCGAGACGACCGACGAGGACCCGATGGCCAAGCTCGAGGCCGGGGAGGCGCCCGACCTCGCCGAGCTGCGCCTGCACAACGGCACGGTCTATCGCTGGAATCGACCCATCTACGACATCGTCAAGGGACGTCCACACCTACGCGTCGAGAACCGCGTGCTCCCCGCTGGCCCAACGATCGCAGACACGTTGGCCAACGCCGCCTTCTACTACGGCGTCGTGCGTCAGCTCGCGACCACTGATCGACCCGTGTGGACCAAGATGAGTTTCGCGGCCTGCGAGGAGAACTTCCACCGTGGCGCTCGCGACGGCATGGATGCTCGCCTCTATTGGCCCGGCTTCGGCGAGCTCGGTGTGGACGAACTGGTGCTGCGGCACCTCCTCCCTCTTGCACACCAGGGGCTCGAGGACTGGGGTGTCTCACAGGCAGTTCGAAACCGCTTCCTGGGCATCATCGAGGCGCGTTGCCAGGCAGGGGTCAACGGTGCGACGTGGCAGACCGAGGCGGTTCGCCACTTCGAGGACAAGGGGTCGGACCGGCGTCAGGCGCTGCACCAGATGCTCGCGCTCTACAGCGAGCACATGAGCACCAACGAGCCTGTCCACACTTGGCCGCTGCCCTGACAGCACTGAGGCTCAACCCAGACTGTTCCAGAGCCTGATCGCTGGCTGCTCGCGTTCGTACTCGAGCACGCTGATCGACCCCGCATCGAGGAGGAGTTTGGCTGCCCCGCGCGGCGGCTCCCGCAGGAATACTGTGGCAAGGATGCGTAGCGCATGCCCGTGGCCGAAAAGCAGCACGTCCTGCGAGGCCAACACCGGCGCGGCGCGCAGCAGCACCCGAGACGCACGCGCGGCGACCTCTTCGACCGTCTCTCCGGGGGTGGCGCCCGGAACGACCCCGTTCTCGAAGACGGTCCAGTCATGGCCGACTTCGGCCCGGATGTCCCTGGTCGTGCGTCCTTCGTAGGCGCCGTAATCCCACTCGACGAGGTTCGGATCCACTTCAGGAGAGGGGAATCCGGCGATCTCGGCGGTCCTGCGTGCCCGTTGCAGAGGCGAGGACAGCACCATTCCGAAGTTGAAACCCGTGAGTCGCGTTGCAAGCGTCGCGGCGTCGGCCTCACCCTGTTCGAGAAGTGGGAGATCCGTCGTGCCTGTGTGCTGTCCGGACTCGCTCCACTCGGTCTTGCCGTGGCGGATGAGGACGATGCGGCCCTCGGGGACAGCGGGTGCGCCAGTCATGAAGCCCACTCTGGCAGGATTCCCGTATGCCGCGCCACCTGGCTTTTCTTCGTGCCATCAACCTGGGTGCCCACCACAAGGTCCCGATGGCAGAGCTACGTGAACGGCTCACGGACGCGGGTTTCACCGACGTGGAGACGCACATCCAGACCGGCAACATCGCGCTCACCTCGCCGATGTATCCGGCCGCCGAGACCGCGGTAGCCGTCGAAGAACTCCTTCGGGAGTGGCGCGGTTTCGGGGTGGGGACGATGGTCCGCTCGCCTGCACAGTTCTGCGCCCTCGTCGATGTGGGCGCAAGCTCGAACGCCTCGCTGCCACTGCGCTCACCGTGCGCGACCTCAAGGTCGTGCGTTCCTTCGCCAAAAAATGGAGCACCACATGACTGATGCGGCCGCACAGACCACGCCCGAGCCCGAGACCGGTGGAACAGGCGCGGGTCACCGTGCCGTCACCCTGTCCCGCACCTCGCACGGCGAGTTCGACGTGACCAACGTGCGCGGTGGGACGATCCACATGGGCAAGGGTGAAACTGACGATTTCACACCTGTTGAACTCCTGCTCACTGCGATCGCCGGCTGCAGCGCCGTCGACGTCGACTTCATCACGAGCAAGCGCGCTGAGCCCGACGAGTTCACAGTGGTGAGTGAGGGCGAGAAGGCCAAGGATGCGGTCAAGGGCAACCACATGCAGGACCTCGAGGTCACCTTCCGCGTGCGCTTTCCCGAAGGCCCCGAGGGCGACAAGGCGCGCGACATGCTGCCGCGGGCCATCGCCCAATCGCACGACCGACTTTGCACCGTCTCCCGGACCGTGCAGATTGGCACGCCCATCACCATGCGGGAGGATTGAGCCATGGCCCGCTACCTCGACGTCCACCCGGTCGACCCGCAGCCGCGGGCGATCAAACAGGCGGTCGACACGCTGCGCGACGGAGGCCTCATCGCCTACCCGACCGACTCCGGCTACGCCCTGGGTGCGGCGCTCGGCAACCAGTCGGGCAAGGACCGCATCCGCGACATCCGACGACTCGACGACAAGCACCACTACACGCTGTTGTGCGCGGACTTCGCCCAACTCGGTCACTTCGTACACATTGACAACGCGGTGTTCCGCGCAGTCAAATTTGCAACCCCCGGCCCCTACACGTTCATCCTCCCGGCCACCCGTGAAGTACCACGCAAGCTGCTTCACCCCAAGAAGAAGACCGTAGGTGTGCGCATCCCCGAACACCCCGTGGTGAGAGCGCTCCTTGCCGAGCTGGGCGAGCCGATGCTCACGTCGACGCTCATCCTCCCCGGCGAGACCGAGCCGATGACCGACGGCTGGCAGGTCAAGGAAGAACTCGATCACGTCGTCGACATCGTCATCGACTCGGGGGAGTGCGGCACCGAGCCGACAACCGTGGTCGACCTCTCCGGCGACGTTGCCGAAGTGCTCCGGGTGGGGGCTGGCGACCCGAGCCGTTTCGAGGCATGAGCGCTGAGGTCTCGCGTGGCTGAGTCACCGACGTTCCCGGATGCGGTACTGCAATCGATCACCCGTCACGGGGTGGTGCCGGGCCGTGGCTACGTGACCCTTGGCCACTACGACGCGCTGATCAGCCACTACCCGTCGGAGCCCGAGCGGGCGTTTGTCGTCCACTGGACCAGATCGGAACGCGACCCCACAGAACTCTTCGACGAGCTCACGGCATACCTTCGTGAAGCGGGTGCGCGCAGCGCAGAATGGTGGTTTCGCGACGACTCGACACCTGAGGGTCTCGAGGACATCGTCCTTGCCGCCGGTGCCACCACGACTGAGGACCAAGTGTGTGTCGCACGAGCTGTCGACGTGGGGCTGCCCACCATTGCTCCCGGCGTCCGCGTGACGCTCGTCGAGGACGCTGTCGGTCTCGATGCGTTGGTCGACATCGGTGTTGCGGTCTTCGACAGCCCTGAGCCTTCGGACCGCGCAGAGTTGCTCACCGAGGTCCTCGACGAACTCGACCGAGCCACCGGCGCCTGGGTGGTTGGATGGCTCGACGGAGTGCCGGTCGGCCGGGCCCGTGTGGGCTTCGAGCACAACGTTGCACCCCTCGTCGGTGCGGCGGTGCTTCCCGTGGCACGACGACGAGGTGTATATGCCGCGATGCTCGCCGCGCGCCTCGACCTTGCCTCCACTGCCAGGTGTCACACCGCCGTCACCAAGGCTCGTCGGACGCAGTCGCTGTCAGTCCTGCTGCGAGAGGGCTTCACGCCCATTGGCCGTGAACGCGCGCACCTGTTCTCAATCGTCTAAGACGCTACCGAACGTGCGTCACCCCCATCAGTGCCTTGGAGCCCCTGGACCGATGGGGGTGACGATCACCCGCTCGGGAGGAAAATCGAGCAGGATCGGCCGCGGTGGAGCGAAGTCTCCCTGACCCGTGCTACCGCAGCGTTGTCCACCGTAGGAGCGCCGTGGTCAAGGAAGGGTTTGCGCCAGGTCAAGAGTTGGTATGCCGGGTCAAGAGATCTTGTCGTCGTCGCGTGGGAGTGGACGAACCTCCACGCACTGGCTCGCGTACCCGACCCAGCGGAAGGCTCGGTGCGTCGGATTGGTGGTGCTGTCGTGGGAGTCGAGTTCGCAGGCAAGCCCGGTCCCTGTCATAGGGTTGACGACATGGCGGACCTGACCGAACCGTGCCCCAACTGTGGCCGGCTCATGCGCTGGGAGACCTCGCACGAGCGCTGCGATGGGTGTGGCTACATCCGTCCCTGTTGCGAGGGCGCGCCCTGCCCGATCCCGTGACCGAACCGTCGAGGCGACGTCGGCTTCGAGGCCCAGGGTCACCGCATGATTGACATGACACTCGGGAACGAAAAGGCTCTCAGATGAACACATCTCAGGACGACAGCCCGACGCTGAAGGTTCGGCTACGGCCAAATGGTCACGTTGCGACCAAGGCCTGTGGCCGGCCCGTGGCCGGTGGAGAGGGTGGCTACACGTCCTTCCGTGTTCTGGACCGACCCGAATTGATCCCGTTCGTTGACGCAGCCACCAGCCACGCCAGCGAGCTGTGGCCCTGGACCACGGGTCTTCAATGACGGAACCGTTGGGGGAGGGGCCTGCTCGCTACACCCACGGGCATGAGGAGGCCGTGCTCGCCGAGCCCGACGCTGCCCGACATTTGCGGGCCGGGCCGCGGGCCGCTGGCCTCCACGACGCGCCACTCACGACGAGCGGCTGGGCCCATGTTGTCCACGGCGAGTTGCTGGCGTGCGTTCCCACATGACCATCCGACGGGGGAGCCTCGATGACCTTGGGACACTGCGGCGGATCTGCCTCGTCACGGGCGACAGCGGTGGGGATGCGACCGGCCTTTGGTCAGATGACGGTCTCCTTGCCGACGTCTTCCTGGAACCGTATCTCCGGTACCCGGGCGGCCTTGCGTGGGTGGTGGACGAGGGCAACGGTCCCATCGGCTACCTCGTCGCTGTCGCTGACACCGCAGACTTCGCCGACTGGTGGCGCCGCGAGTGGATTGCCGAGTTCGTGGAGCGACACGGCCCAAGTGCAGAACGCGCCGACGAGACGTGGTTGTTCGCTGGTGGAACCCAACCGGAGCTCACGCTTGGTCGCGCCGATCTGCAAGCGTTCCCGGCCCACCTGCACGTCGACCTTTTGCCGGAGGCGCAGGGTCGAGGACTGGGTCGCGCACTCCTGAGAACCCTGGGCAAGGAGCTGGAGCGCCAGGACGTGCCAGGGGTGCACCTCGGTGTCGGCGAGGAAAATTTGGGTGCAGCGGCGTTCTATCGACGACTCGGATTCGAGGAACCGGCGCCGGGGATGATGACCTCGCCCTCGTCGCGCCTCGCGAAAGCCTGATTGCTCGACGTCAGAGACAAGGGCCCTAGATATGGACATGAAGGGGTGAGTCGCCTCGCCAAGCTGACAGTCGGGAGTGCCTCGAGGACATCGGTGTCCCGTATCCATGACTCTTCGGCCCTCCCGATGACGGTCGATGACCCCACCTTGGACATGCACGTATTTCTGGTGAGCCTGTCCGGCAGGTTGAGAGCGGTCCACGCAGGTCGTCAGCGATCCCGAGCTTGATTGCCGTGAACGCCAAGGTGTCGAGGCAGGTCAGCGGCGACCGCATCGGTCGGATAAGCCATGTGAGGGGAGTGTGGACCGCCCATACAACCACCCGTCCCACACTCTATTTGACATAATGTTGATTATCGGCGTTATGTGCGCGGGGTGAGTGAGGCGCCTTTGATCATCTTTGTTACCGGTCCGCTCAGGAGTCATGCTGCCGAACCACCGGTCGGCTGCTGTGTGACGGGTCGGGCCAACGGAGCATCCCGACCCGTCACAAAGGCCCCGACAGGTCCACGCAGTCGAGCTCCGGGGTGTGAGGTCGCAGCAAGTTGACATAACTGTCCGATTTCCCAGCGTCATCAGGCTGCTCCACCCAGTGGCTCGTAGTGCTCACGAAGCCTGGTTGATCCTCACGTGGTTGCCGGCGGGGTCACGGAAGGCACAGTCACGCACGCCCCACGGTTGGTCGGTGGGCTCCTGAGTGACCTCGGCGCCACTGGCTTGCACCTTGTCGAAGGTTTCCTCGAGGTGTGACGTCGAGAGCACGATCGTCGCAAAAGTGCCCTTGGCCATCATCTCGGCGATGGTGTTGCGCTCCTCTTCGGTGATGCCGGGGTCGGCACCGGGTGGGCTGAGGACAATCGAGGGTTGCGTGGTTCCGGCGGGGGCGATCGTGATCCAACGCATTGGCCCCTGACCGACATCGGCGAGGACTTCGAAGCCGAGGGTGTCGCGATAGAAGGCCAAAGAGGCCTCGGGGTCGGTGTGCGGGAGGAAGGAGTGGTGAATGGCGATGTTCATGTCAGCGACGCTAGTCCGACTCGGGCGGAGCGGCTTCTCGATTCCTGATCGGTCTCGTGACGGCCTTCATGACACACGAAGGCAATTCGACATCCGACTCCTGGGCCCCTCGGCGGTACGTACTCGGGGACATCCCCACGAGCTCGGTGAACCGCGTGCTGAAGGTGCCCAGCGAAGAGAACCCCACCGTGAAGCAGACCTCGGTGACGTTGAGATCGCCGCGACGAAACATCGCCATGGCCCGCTCGATGCGACGGGTCATGAGATAGCTGTAGGGCGACTCGCCGTAGGCCGCCTTGAACGACCGGCTGAGGTGGCCCGATGACATGTGCACGTCCCGAGCCAACGTCTCCATGTCGAGTGGCCGGTCGAACTCGCGGTCCATGCGGTCGCGCACTCGGCGCAGCAAGGCCAGGTCCCTGAGTCGAGCCTCGCCTGCGGCATCATCCTTCACAACGCCGATCTTGCTACGGGAAGTTGCCCACCGCTCCCCCGAATGACAATCTCTGGGAAGAGCCTCAGGTGAGGCTCCCGGGCGAGGGGCGCCGTACCCGGCAGGCGAGACGGCCCGCATGGGGGGTCTCGCCTTCGCGATGCGTGACCTTCCGGTCGGAACGGCGTATGCCGTGTGGGTGGGCATCGGTGCCTTGCTCACCGTGGCCTACGCCATGGTCACCGGCCAGGAACCAGCGTCAGTCCTGCGCCTCCTTTTCGTGGCCTTGATCATTGCTGGCGTGGGTGGTCTCAAACTTCACGCACTGCCCTACGCCGCGAAAGCCTCGTCACCTCGACCTCATAGCGGCTGGCCGCGCCGCCCGGGGTCCGAAAGAAGCGGCGTCGAAGGGCGCCGGTGACATGGATGTGGTCGCCGTCCGTGAGCCGACCCGCGGAGCGCCGAGCGGTCTTGGACCAACAGGCCAGATCGATGGTGTCGACGGGTCCACCAGCGGGTCGTGCCACGACGAGCCGCAACGTCACGAGTTGGTCGCCGCTTGGCAGGACTCGCGCCTCCGGCTCGCCACTCACCCGGCCGGACAACTCCACGCTGTTGACAGTCTCCGACTCACTCACGCTCTTGGCTCCGGCCCTGGCCGCAGTCTTTGTCGCCATGCTGCACTCCCCTACTCACACCGCACTCGGCACCAATGTCTGGTCTCAGCGTGCGACGTGAACCATGCCCACACCAGCGGCGGTTGGAGATCTGTGGACAACGCGCTGGCACCCAAGAGTCTGTGGACAAGGTCTCGGGAGGCACGGCCGCTGTGGGCCACACCGGCTGGCTGAGCGGACCGTCTGGCGCCTCCCCGTTCGGCTGCACCACTCATGGAACACTGCACGCTATGAACGACCGCATTGGAAATGGTGCCCTCGCCGGGCTCCTTGTCCTCACCCTGATCCTCGTGGGCTTCTCGCTGCGCACTCGGGAGCCAGAGACTGCTGCTGCCAAGGCGTCCGCGACCGCCCCCGCCGCGACGATGGGCACCAACTCACCTTCCCCCTCTCCGAGTTCGGGGGACGGACCGGTCGTCTTCCTCGGCGACTCCATTGCCGAGGGCAAGAGCGCGAGCGCGCCAGACAAGCGGTGGACCGCCCTCGTCGCGGCTGAGCTCGGGCTCAAGGAGGTCAACCTGGGGCATGCCCGCACCGGCTATGTCCAGAAGGGCCCCAAGAATTCCTGTGGCAGCGCGGCCTGCCCCAACTTCGAGGGTCTGGTCGCCGACGTCGTTAACGCGAGGCCTTCGACGGTCATCGTCACCGGCGGTGGCAACGATTCGGCTGTGCCGTCAGAGGAGTTCTCCACGGCCGTGTCCGACACCCTCACCAGCCTCAAGGAAGCCTTGCCGGACGCGAAAATCTATGTGGTCAACGCTTGGTGGGATCTGCGACCCGTTCCTCAGTCACTGGGTGGCCAGACCTCCGCGATCGAAGCAGCGGCGACCGCGGCCAAGGTCATCTTCCTTGACACCAAGCAGCCCCTCGTCGACAAGCCCGCCCTCATGGTCGCCAACGGCACCAACCCCAACGACGCAGGCCATGCGGCCCTCGCCAAGGCGATCACTCAGGCCATGGCAGTCAGCGCGAACGGCTGACAGCCCCATGTCCCTCATCTAGGGTGGTGGGAGGAGAAACCACCGGGTTCGGCCCGGTCAGCGCAGGTGGCGCTTGGTGAGGCGCCCGGGAAGTGAACGTCCACCATGCAACGGAAACGACTGTCGCACTGCGCGGCAGGCTTGGTCGCAACAGCGGCCTCCGTCGCGCTGACGTTCAGCGTCGCTTCGGCCGAGCCGGTGCTTCCTACTCCGCCCCCGACGACGTCGGAGACGACCGCGACCACACCGCCGCCCCCATCGGTGACTCCACCACCCCCGGTGACTCCACCACCCCCCTCGGCGACGACCACGCCCCCGACCGAGACCACTAAGCCGCCAACAAAGACGACGACACAGCCGGTCACTCCACCGCCGGTTGGCTCCAACACATTTCGTCCGAAGCCGAAGCCCACTCCTCGTCTCCCGTGGCAGCCGCCGCCGCCGGGCCAGTCCAACTACGGTCCTCGCTCCTTCGACCCCGACGTGCGCCTGACCACGGCCGATCTGGCTTCGCAAATCGACTCGGCCAACCAGATGTGGACGCAGATCACGGCCTCCAACACGGTCCTGTCCGCTGCCCTCAAAGACTTGCAGGCGCTCTCGACCCAGTCCAACACGCTCCTGGAGTCGTTGACCGAGGCGCGGGCAGCGGAGGCCGCCGCGACCGCCTCCGCTGTCCAGTCCAAGGTGGAGCTTGAGGTGCTTCAGGCGCGTCTCGACAGGGCGCGGGCGATTGTGCGTGAGTGGGCTTTTCAGGCCTACTCCGAGGGGGGCGCCGGTGGCGAGATGCTCTCCATGCTCGACGCTATGCGGGCCCAGGAGTCCAACGTCGGTGACCCGCTCGGCGACCTGTCCTACCTGACCGACCAGCGGGTGCGTGCCGTCGAGGAGGTCCGGACCCTGACGGGCCGCCAGCATGATCTGACCACGAGCCGCGATGCCGCTCAGCAGGTCGCCGTCGAGGCCGCCGCCAAGATCGTGAGCGAGAAGGCCACTCTTGATGGTCTCGTCACGACCCAGAAGGCCAAGTTGACGGCCTTGCAGAAGACTCAGGCCACGGATGTTGCCAAGGCTGGCCCCATCGCTGCCTACCTCGTCGGGATTCAGACACCCGACGCCAAGGCCGCTTACGAGAAACTCCAAAAGGTTCTTGGCTCGTCCTTCACCGCGCCCGGGGTCGGCAAACCCTGCAGCACGGCCTCCAGTTCGTACGCCAACGGCATGTTCCCTGCGTCGGCGCTCTGCCCGCTGTGGCAGGCCGCCGGCGAAATGCTCTCCCCCCAGGCGGCCGCCGCCTTCAACGCAATGAGCCAGGCCTATGCCAGGCAAACCGGCAGCCCGATCTGTGTCACCGACTCCTACCGCTCGCTCCCCCAGCAATACGTCACCAAGGTCAAGCGCGGACGCTTTGCCGCTCAGCCCGGCACGAGCCGCCACGGGCTCGGCATGGCCCTCGACCTGTGCGGCGGCATCAACAACTTCGGCTCTCCGGCCCACCTCTGGATGAAGCAGAATGCACCGCTCTACGGCTGGTTCCACCCAAGTTGGGCCTCGCCCTCGGGTGCGACTCCAGAGCCATGGCACTGGGAGTACGCCGGTTGAGTAGACATACTCGCCCGCTCATCCGTTCTGGTGTGTCACAGTTCGGCACATGACGACGCAGTCGGCCACAGAGGTCAACGAGGACTACACCACCAACGCCCGGTTCCAACGGCCTTGGTACTGGTACGACTGGGCGAACTCCGCCTTTGTGACCACCACAGCCACGGTGCTGTTCGGGCCTTACCTGACGGCGATCGCCACCGAGGCGGCCTGCCCCGGACTCGCTGACGGAGCGGTCTGCACGACCAATCTCGACGTCTTGGGGCTGCCCATCGACCCGGGCTCCCTTCACCCCTACACCGTAGGACTGTCCACCTTCGTGGGCGCGATCCTGCTCATCTTCGTAGGCGCCATTGCCGACCGGACCAAGCAGCCAGCGCGACTCATGGGCCTTTTTGCCGCCGTCGGTGCAACCGCGGCCTCCCTCATGTTCTTCGTCAAGGGCACGAACTGGCAGCTCGGTGTCGTACTCCTCATGATCGCGAGCATCGCCCTGGGCGCCTCCCTCGTCGTCTACGACGCCATTTTGGTGCGCATCGCCAAACCCGACGACCGAGACAAAGTGTCCTCGCGCGGCTGGGCCTTGGGCTATCTCGGCGGCGGCCTCCTACTCGCCATCAACTTCCTCATGCTCAGCAATGAGGACACATTTGGTGGCACCGGTCAGGCCGTCCGCATCAGCATGCTCATGGCGGGCCTGTGGTGGGGTCTGTTCACCCTCATCCCGGTGGTGGGCATGTGGCAACTGCGCGGCGTCGAACGCCCTGTCGTCGCGGCCAAGGCGGGTGCCCTCGGTGGCAGTGTCCGCCAGCTCAAGGACACCTTCAAGCACCTGCTCACGCTGCGGCAGACACTGCTCTTCCTGCTCGCCTACATGTTCTTCAACGACGGCATCCAGACCGTCATCGGTCAGTCGAGCCTCTATGGCACGGCCGAGCTCGGATTCTCCGAGACGACGATGCTCACGCTCTTCCTCATGGTCCAGTTCGTGGCCTTCGGCGGCGCGCTGCTCTTCGGGCAGATCGCTCGGAGCCTGGGCGCCTGGCGCACCGTGCTGGGTGGGATCGTCATGTGGCTCGGCGTCATTGTTGCGGCCTACTTCGTCCCCGAAAGGGCGGTCGCCGCTCTCTTCGCCCTTGGTGTCGGCATCGGACTCGTCATGGGTGGCACCCAGGCCCTCAGCCGCTCCATGTACTCGCAACTCGTCCCCCGGGACCGCGAGGCCGAGTTCTTCAGCCTGTACCAAGCGCTCGAGCGCGGAACGAGTTGGTTCGGGGCCGTGATCTTCGGTGTGGTCCACCAGATCACCCACTCCTACCGCCCGGCCATCCTCGCGCTGATGATCTTCTTCGTCGTCGGTGGAATCCTCCTCGCCAAGGTGGACATGCGACGCGGCATCCTCGAGGCCGGCAACGATGTGCCAGCGGTGGTCTGAATCCGCTAGACTGAACGGTCGCGCCTTCATGGTGTGACTCCAGTCACAGGGGACCTGCGCCCTACGCGGGCAGCACCGAGGTCATCACTGTTCTCGGAACAACGGTCGCTCCTCAGCCGTTCCATCTGTGACACCCGGCGCCAGCACCCACCCGTCGGGATCCACAAATTCGTTGGGAGATACCCCATGGCAGAACGCAGCCTGCGCGGCAGCCGACTCGGCGCCCTCAGCATGGAGACGGACGAGAACGTCGTCCCGAGCGAGCGTCAGATCACCACCTACCTGTGCCCCCAGGGCCACCGCATCGAGCTCCCGTTCTCGATCGAGGCCGACATCCCCGCAGTGTGGGAGTGCCGTTGCGGCGAGGAGGCCAAGCTTCAGGGCGGCGGCCCCCCGCCCGAGGTCAAGCCGGTCAAGCCGGCGCGCACCCACTGGGACATGCTGCTTGAGCGTCGCTCCATCCCCGAGCTCGAGGAGCTTCTTGAGGAGCGCCTCCTCCTCCTGCGCGCCTCGCGTGGTGAGAAGCCAGGCAAGAAGAAGTCCGCCTGAGGCTCTCAACCCACAGACACCGTATGCCGTGTGCCCACCAAGGGCACACGGCATACGTGCGTTTCGGCCCGGACCACACCCCACACGCTCGACGAATTGCCCGTTGGGAGAGTTGGGGAACTCTCCCAACGGGCAATCAGTGGAGGGTCAGTCTATGACTTCGCCGCGGATCGTGCCCTGCGCACCCGGCTTGTTCGACCCGTTTGAGGGGCCGCCCGGGAAGGGCATGCGCACCAGCACCCGGCTCGCCACGAAAGCCTCGAGGAGGCGGCGTGTGAAGACTCGGGTGAACGGCAGGATGAAGAAGAGCCCGATGACATCGCTGACGAATCCCGGAAACAACAGGAACGCTCCGCCGATGAGGACGAGTGCACCATCGGCGATCTCGCGGCTGGGCATCCGACCGGTCCGCGAAGCCTCACGCAGGGCTTTCCAGGTGCGCGAGCCCTCGCGTCGCATCAGCCAGGTGCCGAGGACCGTGAGGAGAAACCACGCCAGAAGCGTCCAACCCAGGCCGATGGTTTTGCCGACGGCGATGAGGACGGCAATCTCGATGATCGGCGCGAGCACAAGGCTGAGGAGGACGTAGGTGAGCCAGCGCGGCCGCTTCTGTCGTCGCGCATAGGGGGTGGAGCCGATCGGGGTGGTCACAACGTGTGCCAACGAGCGCGGCCGGTCAGCCGTTCCTTGACCTGTTCGGTGCGCCGCTGGATTCCCCAGCCGGTGATCCGGCTCAGGGACTCACGCACGATGCTTTGGTCCATCTTGGACTCGCCATGCTCTCGCTCGACGAACGTGATCGGTACCTCGACCACGACGAGGCCCGCGAGGACCGAGCGCCGCGTGAGGTCGACCTGGAAGCAGTAGCCCGCAGACTCGACGCTGCCGAGATCGAGCTGCCTCAGCGCGTCGGCGCGATAGACGCGGTAGCCAGCTGTCGCGTCATTGACGTGCATCCCCAACACGAGGCGGGTGTAGATGTTGCCACCAACGCTGAGCACCTTGCGGTGCGTGGGCCAGTTGACGACCTCGCCACCGTGAACCCATCGCGACCCGATGACGACGTCGGCCGTTTCTGCGGCCTCGAGCAGGCGGTGCAGGTCCTCTGGCCGATGCGACCCGTCGGCGTCCATCTCGACGAGAGCGTCGTAACCCTGCTCGAGTGCCCAGGCAAAACCATGGAGGTATGCCGCGCCAAGACCTTCCTTGCCGGCCCGGTGCAGGACGTGGACCTGGTCGTCGGCTTCAGCGAGTGCGTCCGCCAACGCGCCCGTGCCGTCGGGAGAGTTGTCGTCGAGGACACAGATGTCGATCTCGGGGGCAGCACGACGCACCCGCTCGATGATCGTCGGGAGGTTCTCTCGTTCGTTGTAAGTCGGGATGAGCACGACAACGCGGTCGAGGGGCGGACGCTCAGTCAACGTGGTCCTTCATGGTGGCGCGGGAAACGGGTTGCCCGACCCTATCTCGTCGCTGCTGAATGCCAGCCGACGCAGCAAGCGCGATGAGGGCCACCGCGCCGCCCCGCTCGGGCCAGGGACCCATCCGGTCAGCCATCGTCCGGTCGGACCGGATCGTGACAGATCCGATGCGCTGTTCGGCGGTGAACAGGTCGGTTTTGCCCGTGACCGACCCATCGGGCGCAATGAAACCGGACACCCCCACCGTTGACACGTGGGCGACTGAGCGGCCGTGCTCAATTGCGCGGATCCGTGAGATGGCGAACTGCTGCTCGGACTCGGCCGTGTAGCCGAACGTCGCGTTGTTGGTCTGGACGAGCAACAGGCTCGCGTTCTTGCCGGGCTGGGTCACTGAGTCGCGCATCAATCCGTCGTAGGCCACCTCGAAGCAGATCGTTGGCAGTGCCCAGTAGTTGCCTGAGGGTGACGCGACGTCGAAGGCTCCGAGTTCTGTGCCCTTGGCGAAGTCCTTGGTGACAAGGTCGACTTTGTCGCTGAAGTTGCGGAAGAAGGAGCGGTAGGGGATGTATTCGGCAAAGGGCACCGGGTGGTTCTTCACGTAGCGCTGCGGCTCCCCTCCCCCGGGCTGATAGAAGAGCGAGACGTTGGAGACGTCTGGTCCGGGGCCCTGCAGGACAGCGCCGACGATGACCGGGACGCCGACGGCGCTCACGGCCCGTTGGACCTGAGCAGCAGCGTCAGCGTTGAGGATCGGGTCGATGTCCGAGGCGTTCTCGGGCCAGACGACGAGACTCAGCGGCGCGGAGAGGTTCTCCGGCGGGTCCGCCGTGAGGCGCTCGGCCAAGAGCTCGGTGCCGCGCACGTGGTTGTCGAGCACCGCCCGACGCTCGGCGTTGAAGTCGAGGCCTGCGCGGGGGACGTTGCCCTGCACGAGGCCGACCGTGACCGGGCGTCCGGTGATCTGCGGAGTCGCCAGCCCTGAGAGGACGAGGACGGCCGCACCACCCGCCACCGCCACTCCGGCGATTCTGGGATGGGGCCGCGCCGAGGCGAGGCCCGCGAGGAGCGCAGTCCCGACGACGGCGACGGCAAAGGTCACGCCCGGTGCACCGAGCCACTGTGCAACGTTGGCCAGAGGGCTGTCGGCCTGGCTGAATGCCAGCCGGGCCCACGGGAAGCCGCCGAACGGGGTCGTGGCGCGCGCGAGCTCTTGCGCGACCCACGCGAACGGGATGACGGCATACACGACGTCGCCCCACCGCGCACGCAGCCGACGCCCGACGAAGCCGACGACGGCGCACATGACGCCGAAGTAGAGCGCCTCGAGCGTTGCGAGCGCGAACCACGGCAGCTTGCCGACGTAGATCCCCGTCCACGACAGCACCGGCACGAAGAATGCCCAGCCCGCGACGACGCCCAGCCCGAAGCCATGCCGGGCACCGACATCGACCGTCACCAGACCAAGAAGGGCCACGGCAATCGGCGCAAGCCACCACAGGCTGTGCTCGGGGAAAGCGAGCCACATCAGGATCCCGGCAAGGCCCGCACCGAGGAGTCGGACGGCATACGGAAGCTTGGCTGGCACGGAGCCACCGTAGAACACCGACCTCAGCGCGCAGGCACCACGACGACGCCACGTGCGGTGGTCGCGATGATCGGCGGGTCGAGGACGTCCGCAGCGGACTCGCCACGCTCGGAGTTGCCCCGTGTCACGACGCGGACGGCGAACTCCATCTCTCGGCTACGGCTGCCGACGCGGACGAGCGTGGCCTCGATCTCGATGCAGTCACCGGCGCGCACGGGAGCCAAGAACTGCACGTCGCTGTAGGACGCGAACAGACCTTCGTCGCCGTCGGTCACGATGCACATCTCAGTTGCGACGTCACCAAAGGCGGCCAGCGAGTAGGCGCCGTCGACGAGGTTCCCGGCGTAGTGCGCGTGGCTGTAGGGGACATAGCGGCGGTGGAGCACCGTGGTCCCCGTGGGGTCGGTGCGCTTGACGGACTGACTCATGCTCAGGCTCCCTTGCTCTGGCGGGCTGTGCGGTCCTGCGGGACGAGGGCGTGGACGAGATAACTGGCGACCTCGCCGGGGGTCGTGCCGCGGCCGAAGATGCGGTCGACACCGAGGGAGCTGGCCGAACCCTCCTCGAAGCGTGGCCCGCCGACGACGAGCAGCGGCACCTTGCCGGCGGGGAACGCCTCACGGAACGCCGCCGACATGGCGGTGGTGTTGTGGATGTGGGCGTCGCGTTGGGTGACCACCTGACTGACGAGGACGGCGTCGGCCTTCTCCTCGCGAGCGCGCTCGACGAGTTCGGGGATGAGCACCTGGGCGCCAAGGTTCACGACCTTGACCTCACGGTGGTACTCGAGACCCTTCTCACCCGCGAAGCCCTTGATGTTGAGGATGGCATCGATGCCGACGGTGTGGGCGTCGGTGCCGATGCACGCGCCGACGACGACGAGCTTGCGGCGCAGCTGGCGTTTGATGGCGGTGTTGATCTCCTTGCCGGACAGCAACGGGAACTCGCGCTCGATGACCTCGACAAGCCCCGGCTCGACCAGATGTTGAACTGATCCGTAGACCACAAAGAAGGTGAAGCCGTCACCGATGGCCTTGCTGTGCACCACAATTGCCGGCTCGATGCCCATCTTGCCGGCGAGCTGGAGGGCGGCTCCCTCGGCCCGCTTGCTGCTCGGCATCGGCAGAGTGAAGGACACCTGCACCATGCCGTCGCCGGTCTGGTCGCCGTAGGGGCGGATGACTTTGGGGATGGTGGGCAGCTCGACGGCCTCCGAAGGACTCATCGGGTGGCTCCCGTCTCGAGGAGGGTGGTCGCGGGGTTGTCGTAGTCGGGGGCACGCACGATGACACCGTCGAGCCCCTTGCCTGCGGTGGCCGGTCGCTTCATCTCGCCGAAGGTGCCGGTGGCGATGGCCTCCAGCAGTGGCGCCTTGCCGGGCTCATCGGTGATCTGCTGGAGCAGGTCGATGGCTTCGCCGAGGACGCGGCGGGCTCGAGTCTGGATGAACCCGTCGCGCGGCGGGTGGAAGTCCTCGGTCATTCCTCCGGCCGCGTTGAGGACGTAGCGGACGTTCTGCAGGGCGATGTCGCGGTCGGAGATCCACGGCGTCACGACAGCCTCGGTCATCATCCCGACGAGCAGGATCCCCTGCCCGGTGAGGGCGCCGACGAGGTTGAAGAAGCCATCGAGCAGGTTGCCCTTGAACACGTCACCGGTCATGTGTTTGGTCGGCGGCATCCACTTCAGTGGTGCGTCCGGGAAGAGCGTGCGGGCGAGCAGCGCGTGCGCGAGCTCCATCCGGAAGCTGTCGTGCAGGTCGGGGTTGATCTCGAAGGCGTGCCCGAGGCCGAGCTGCCAGTCCTCGAGGCCGGCCTCCTTGGCGAAGTACTCGTTGAGGAGCTGGCTCACCGTGACTGTGTGAGCTGCCTCGACGGCGTCGCTCGTCGTGAGGTAGTTGTCCTCGCCGGTGTTGATGATGATGCCGGCTCGTGCATGGACCTGGCGCGAAAAGCGTTGATCCACAAAGGTTCTGATCGGGTTGATGTCGCGAAAGAGGATGCCGTACATGGAGTCGTTGAGCATCATGTCGAGACGCTCCATGCCGGCGAGCGCGGCGATCTCGGGCATGCACAGACCGCTGGCGTAGTTGGTCAGCCGGATGTAGCGCCCGACCTCCTTGCTCGTCTCGTCGAGCGCGGCCCGCATGAGCCGGAAGTTCTCCTGAGTGGCGTAGGTGCCGGCATAGCCCTCACGCGTCGCGCCCTCGGGCACGTAGTCGAGAAGGCTCTGCCCGGTCGATCGAATCACGGCGATGACGTCGGCACCCTCGCGCGCAGCCGCCTGCGCCTGGGGGATGTCCTCATAGATGTCGCCGGTGGCAACGATGAGATAAATCCAGGGTCGCTGCTTCGGGTCACCGATGCGCTTGATCATCCGGTTGCGCTCTGCGCGCTTGCTGTCCACGAGGCGTATGCCGCGTGCCACCGCCGTGCGCGAATGCTTGGCTGCCGTTGTGGCGTCCTTGCCCTCCGGGAGGCGGAAGTCTACCGAGCGGCTGCTCGCCATCTGCGCGAGGGTCAGCAGGTCGGGGGCGACGCCTCGACGCAATGCGTCCCAGACCGGCTGGGTGATGCCGTGCTCGAGCCCGACACCCTCACGGACTGCGTCAACGAGGTGGTTGACCCAGGGCACGCGCTCATGGTCGGCACCCGAAAGGCCAGCGAGTCGCAGCGTGGCGCGCTCGACCGAGACGGTGGTATGACGGCTGGCGATGTCAACGACCGGCTTGCCGACCTTGCGGGCCAGGGTGCGGGCACGGCGGACATCGGCTCTGTCGAGCTCAAGAAGGGGTGAGGTACGCGAAGACACGCGGCAAATCTAACAGTGAGAGATAGGTCTTCCGGTCCGGCACGCCTCAGACCGCAAATTCTGCTCTCCTGGGCCCCTTCCGCTCATCAACGGTGGCGCGCCCGCACCTGCGCAAGTTCGCGCGCTGCAGCGGGCGTCGACTCCAGCCGACGGCTTCCGAGTTGAGTTCCCCGTCGGGGAGGCTCGGATCGACGGGTGCCGTGATCTCGCGTTCGTGTTTCAAGGCAGCGAGGCTGACAGAACAGCGGTTGCGCTGTGAGTCAGGTGCGCTCACTCGTGATGAGCGAGGCGCCCCTCGAAAAGTCCGCGGACGGCGGCGTTGTCGCGAATGAGCTCGAGCGCGTATGCCGCGTGCCCGGGAACGTAGCCGTTGCCGACCAGCATGGTCACGTCGGCGGCCAGGCCCTCGGCCCCGAGCGCGGCCGCAGCGAAGTTGGTGGCCATCGAGAAAAAGATGACCGTGCCGCCCTCCACGGTGGCGAGGATCGCGGGCTGCTCACAGCCGGTGACGTCGACACACACGACGGTGAGATCGGCCGGGCCGCCCACGGTCGCGATGGCGTCGGAGAGCCCGATGGGGTTGCGAGCGTCGGCGATGACGACGTGGGTCGCCAGGCCGGTGCCCTCAAGGAGCGCCGCCTCGGCCTCGTCCCGGACCACCGCTACCCGACGGGTAGCACCGGCATCAGCAGCAGCGGCGAGGGACAACGACCCGGACTTGCCCGCTCCCCCGAGCACGATGACTGACGGTCCGTCGAAGGAACCCGAGGCGGCATCAAAAGGCAGGCGGGCGGCATACGCGCGCACTGTCCTGGCCACGAGCGCCGGTGCGCCGCAGACATCCATGACCATGAGCGCCAGCTCGGGTGCGAGGTCGTCGGGCAACGTCGCGGCGATGGAGCGACCGAAGAGGATCGCGTGGCCCTGGGCGGGCACCCGCTCCCCCAACCCGTCCCAGCCCTGCAGGCCGTCGGTGATGGTGAGGGGCGTGAGGGACAGCGAGACCAGAGTGGCCACGCGGTCGCCGACGACGAGGCCGAGGGTCGCACCAGGACCGACCTCGGCGACGGTGCCGATGAGCATGCCGCCGCTGCCGGTGACCGGGTTCTGCATCTTGCCGCGCTCCCGCACGATGGCGAGCACCTCTGCGCGGATGGCGTCACCGTCACCCGTGTGCTTGTCGTGAAGCTGGCGATAGGAGGCAGCGTCAAGGTTGAGCGTCTCGATGTCGATGCGGACCTCGTCGGGCCAAATCTCCGCTCTGGCGTCAAGGACACGCGCGGACTGCGGCAACGATCCCCCGGCGGGCTCCAACACGCGATGCACGCCCAGGGGCGAACTGGTCGTGCTCATGACTGACGTTCCACGCACGGGAATTTCTCCTGTCTATCCACACACCACAACAGATATTGCGGTAAGGACGTGACGAACACGTCATCTGTCCGTATCCTCGCATCTATGACGACAAACATCGAGCAGCCCTACGTCTATCGGCAACGGGAACTCGTCGAACCCGACTGGACTCGCTTCCCCGGGTGGCGAGCAGTCACCACGGCCGAATGGGCCAGCGCCCAGTGGCAACGCGCCCACTGCATCAAGAACGTCACCCAGCTGCGTGAACTCATGGGCGACCTGCTCACGGACGCGTTCTATGAAGACCTCCAGCGCGACCAGGCCGAGCGCGCGACGATGTCGATGCTCGTCCCACCGCAGATGCTCAACACGATGGTCAGCGAGATGTCGTGGGCCGATGGCTCGATGCCGACGGCGGGACAGGCGTTCACCCACGCGTTCCTGACGGACCCGGTGCGTCGCTACATGCTCCCCGTCCTCAGTGACCGTCGAACCGACTGGCCCTCCCACCCGTTCGCCGCACGCGACAGTCTGCACGAGCACGACATGTGGGCGGTTGAGGGCCTGACCCACCGCTACCCCACCAAGGTGCTCGCCGAGATGCTGCCGACCTGTCCCCAGTACTGCGGGCACTGCACGCGCATGGACCTCGTCGGCAACTCGACGCCTCAGATCGTCAAGCTCAAGCTTGCTGGCAAGCCGGTCGACCGCTATGCCGCCATGCTGGACTACCTCCAGCGCACGCCGCAGGTGCGCGACGTCGTCGTTTCCGGTGGCGATGTCGCCAACATGCCGTGGAAAAACCTCGAGGGCTTCCTCGACAAGTTGCTGCGTATTGACAACATCCGCGACATCCGCCTGGCCACCAAGGCCCTCATGGGGTTGCCGCAGCACTGGTTGCAGCCGGACGTCGTCGAGGGCGTCGCCCGCGTGTCGGCGTTGGCCCGTTCGCGTGGTGTCTCGCTCGCCATCCACACCCACGTCAACCACGCGCAGTCGGTGACCCCTCTCGTGGCCGACGCATCCAAGGCGATGCTCGAGGCGGGGGTGCGCGACGTGCGCAACCAAGGCGTCCTCATGCGTGGTATCAACGACACGAGCAAGGACCTGTTGGACCTCTGCTTCGCCCTTCAGGACGAGGCGATGATCACGCCGTACTACTTCTACATGTGCGACATGATCCCGTTCTCCGAGCACTGGCGACTGTCCCTGCACGAGGCGCAGCACCTGCAGCACTCGATCATGGGCTACCTCCCGGGCTTTGCGACGCCGCGCATCGTCTGCGACGTGCCGTTCGTCGGGAAGCGGTGGGTGCACCAGGTCGACAGCTACGACCGCGACAAAGGTATGTCCTTCTGGCGCAAGAACTACCGGACGTCGATCGAGAGCTCGGACGAGCAGGCGCTGTCGCGCGAGTACGTCTACTACGACCCGATCTACACCCTCCCCGAGGCCGGTCAGCAGTGGTGGAACAGCAACACCGACGTCGACCAGGTCCACGCTGCTGCCCTCGCCGGTGCGACCGCGAGCCGCGACGCGTCGGCGCGTGACCTGGCCTGAACCGACGCATCTGGATGCCCACTCCAGGCTTGAGGCGGACCTTCACCACGCGAGCCGAACGCGCTCGCTGACCACACGGCATACCCTCGCATCATGGGACACAGGGGACGCGGTGGTTCGGTCGGCACTGCGGCGACCGTCGCGTTGTCCAAGGCACAGATCTCGTATGCCGTTCGAGCCTATGAGCAGAACCCTGCGGCTGAGTCCTTTGGGCTCGAGGCGGCGCAGGCCTTGGGTGTCGATCCTGCTCGCGTGTTCAAGACGCTGCTCGTCGAGACCGGCACCGGACTCGCCGTTGCTGTCGTGCCTGTTGACCACACCCTCGACCTCAAGGCGATGGCGTCGGCGCTAAGCGTGAAGAAGGTGGCCATGGCTGATCCGGCTGCAGCAGAGCGCAGTTCAGGCTACGTCGTGGGCGGGATCTCCCCCATCGGGCAGAAGCGCCCGCTGCCCACGGTCGTCGATGCATCGGCGTTCGACCACGACACCATGCTTGTCTCGGGCGGCCGGCGAGGGCTGGACATCGAGCTGTCCCCCGCCGATCTCGTGGTGCTCACCCGTGCACGTCAGGCGCCGATCGCTCGGTAGAGATTGCTAGGACGCCATACGCAGGTGGTCGGGCAGCTCCCGCACTCCGCTGCCCAAGGCGATGTAGGTCCCGAGCAGGTCGACACCAAGCTCGCGACAGACGTCAACGATGGCTTGGTGGCAGGCGCGATCGTTGTCGGTGAACAGCGGCGAACCATGTCGACCGATCGCTGCCACGAGCCCTCGGAGTTCGAGTTGCGCCCCGATCGTCCGCAGGGCGTGGCGGATCCCGTCAGGCTGCCCAGCACCCATCTCGGTGATGACGATGGGCGCGGTGACTCGATGCTGCTCGTCGAGGGCGATCAGTGCCAGGCACCCCAGGTCGCGATCGGCGTAGGAGACGAAGAGGTCGACGGCATCGGCGCGCAGGATGGAGTCGTCGAGCGGGAGATCGCGGAAGTTGTCGGGGAGATCGTGGAAGGTCATGACGCGATCGTGCCGGATTGTGCAGATTCCGCCGCGGGCTTTTCCACAGGTGCAGCGGCGCCTACTCCCAAGGAGTGGAGAGGACGACGGTCGTCTTGGTCGAGACGTTGGCGGCTGCGCGGACGCGCGCGAGGAGCAACTCGAGCTCCAGCGGCGTGGCCACGCGCACCTTGAGGATGTAGTTCATGTCGCCGGCCACCGAGTGGCATTCCTCGATCGCCGCGATGTCGCGCAGGTGATCCGGGATGTCGTCCGGCGCGGCTGGGTCAAGCGGGGTGATGGAGATGAAGGCCGTCATCGCGACACCGACAGCGGCGTGGTCAACGCGAGCGGTGTAGCCCTTGATGACGCCGCGCTTCTCCAGGCGGCGCACCCGCTGGTGCACGGCAGATGTCGACATGCCCAGTACCCGCCCGAGGTCGGTGTAGCTCATCCGTCCGTCGGTCGAGAGCTGCTCCACGATCTTGCGGTCCAAGTCCTCCACGTCGCCAACAGTAGTCACACAGGGCACGACCGGTCCTCGTGACCACCGCGGGCACGTCACGCCACGCGTCCCGCGGGTCGCTCGTCGTGCTCGTGGTGCTGTGGGCGGCGTGGGGTCTGTGGACCTCGCTTCCCCCCGACAGCAACCCGGGTGGCCAGTGCCCGCTGGGGCGCTCGGCTGGTCGGCTCCGTCATCGGGTCGATCTGAGGCGAGTCGGCGCAACTAGGCTGACCGCCATGACGACGGACCGACTTCTGCTCCTGGACTCCGCCTCGCTCTATTTTCGCGCGTTCTTCGGTGTGCCGGACCAGCGCTCGACACCGGACGAAACGCCGACCAACGCCCTACGCGGGTTCCTCGACATGATCGCGACCCTGGTCAACACGCACAAGCCGACCCACCTCGTGGCCTGCTGGGACGATGACTGGCGACCGCAATTCCGGGTCGACCTCATCCCGACCTACAAGACCCACCGGCTCACCGAGGGCAGTGCCGTTGTCGAGGAGTCACCGGACAACCTGACGCCTCAGGTACCCCTCATTCGTGAGGCGTTGAAGGCCTTGGGCATCCCTCGGCTCGGCACGCCCGGCTTCGAGGCTGATGACGTCATCGGCACGCTGGTCGAGCGACACCGCGGAACCATGCCGATTGACGTCGTCACCGGTGACCGCGACCTCCTGCAACTCATCGACGACGCCAACTCTGTCCGCGTGCTCTATACCGGCAAGGGCGGTGTGCGAGAACCGGATCAGGGCACCGAAAGCTATTTGCGTGAGAAGTACTCCGTCCCCAATGGCGATGCCTACCTGGACATGTCCATCCTGCGTGGAGACACCAGTGACGGGCTCCCGGGCGTCAAAGGCATCGGTGACAAGACCGCCGCACAGCTCATCGCGACCTACGGGTCGTTGGCAGGTCTGCGAGAGGCGGTCGACAGCGGGGACCCAGGCATCAAGGGCGCCCGCCGCACCAACCTCGAGGCTGCCGCGGCCTACCTCGATGTTGCACCGCGCGTCGTCCGCGTGGCGCGCGATGCACCGGTAGCAAACGTCGACATCGCGTTGCCGACGGCCGTGGCCGACACGAGGCTCCTGAGCGAGCTGGCCTCGACCTACGGCATCACCAACCCGATCAACCGCGTCCTGGCGGCCTTCCAGATCCCCTGACCGATGGGGTGGCTCAGTTCAGGCGGTCGGCGGAGACCACTCCGCGCCGGACCGCGTCGATGGCCTTGCGGGCAGTGCGGCGCAGCTCTGTGTCGGGTGCCGCATCCGCGATCTGACCGAGCAGGTCAACGATCTGCTTGCACCGGCGCACGAAGTCACCCGCCGCCATCTCGTTGCCGCGCAGGACGGCATCGAGTCGCTCACCGCTCGCCCAGCGGTGGACCATCCAGGCCATGCCTGCATCGGGCACGCCCTTTGCCTCGAGTCCGTGCTCACCCTCGAGGTCGTCGAGCTCGCTCCACCGTCGCTGCATCGCGGTGATCGCTGCGGCGACCTCGTCGTTGGGCATCTTCGGCGAGGGGTCAGCCTGCTCGTGCCGCGGTTCGTGGACAAGCGTCGACACGCACGCGGCCAGCCCCGGGGCATCGAGCCGCTTCCACACGTCGTGGCGCAGACACTCGGCGGCAAGCAGGTCGCGCTCGGTGTAGAGGCGCCGCAGCCGCTCGCCACGCTCAGTGACGACACCGTCCTCGAGGTAGCCCAGCTGCGTCAGGACGACGCAGATGCGATCGAACGTGCGGGCCACGGAGTTGGTGCGGCCCTCGACCTTGCGCTTGAGTCCGGAGGTTTCACGTCGCAGGCGATACCAGCGCTCGGCCCAGCGGGCATGGGCCTCGCGGTCGGGGCACTGGTGGCAGGGGTGAGCTCGGAGCTCGGCCCGCAGGAACGCAATGCGGTCGTTCTCCTGGGTCTGCTGCTCCGCCACCTTCTTGGAGCGCTCCGGCGGTGGGTCGTGGGGCACAGCGATGCGCATCGTCGTCGCGAGATCACGTCGAGCCTTGGGTGACTTGGGGTTGAAGTGCTTGGGCACGGCGATCGACGCAGCGGCCTCGACGGGCTCCGGAACATCCACGAGGGTGAGGCGCCGGAACTGTCGCTCCTCAGTCACGACACCCGGACCACTGGGCGCACCCTTGCCCGTCTTGGCGGTCTGCACCACGACGGCCCACCCCGACCGGCGGCCCGCCGGCACCTTGATGACGTCGCCCAGCTTGAGTCTCTCAAGGCTGACTGCCGCCTCGGCCTTGCGGCCGGCGGAGCGTGTGCGCACCCCGTCCTTCTCGGCGTCAGCGATGGCTCGTCGCAGGTCGGCATACTCGCGGAAGTCCCCGAGGTCGCAGTGCATCGACTCGGCATAACCCTCGAGTGCCTCGTCGTTGCGGCGGACCTTGGTTGCCAGACCGACGACGGCGCGGTCCGCCTGGAACTGGGCAAAAGAGGTCTCGAGGATGTCGCGGGCCACTTGGCGGCCCACCTGGGCCACGAGGTTGACGGCCATGTTGTATGTGGGCTTGAAGCTTGAGCGCAGTGGATAGGTGCGCGTCGAGGCCAGGCCCCCAACAGCCAGGGGGTCGAGGCTGCGGCTCCACTGGACGACGGCGTGGCCCTCGATGTCGATGCCTCGACGCCCGGCACGCCCCGTGAGTTGCGTGTATTCGGCCGGGGTGATGTCGGCGTGGGTCTCACCGTTGAACTTCACGAGCTTCTCGAGCACCACCGTGCGGGCGGGCATGTTGATCCCCAGCGCCAAGGTCTCGGTCGCGAACACCGCGCGGATGCGCCCAGCGGTGAACAGCTCCTCCACGATCTCGCGGAACAATGGAAGCATCCCCGCGTGGTGGCAGGCGAACCCGCGAGACAACCCCTCGACGAAGTCGTAGTAGCCCAGGATCCCGAGGTCCTCCTCGGCCAGCGAGTCCATGCGTTCCTCGACGTGTCGTCGGATGCGCTCACCCTCACGTTGCGGGATGAGGCGGGTGTCGGAGGACAACAGCTGACCCACCGCGCCCTCACAGCCCATCCGGCTGAAGATGAAGGTGATCGCTGGCAGGAGCCCGGCACGGTCGAGATGCGCGATGACCTCGGCCCGCGTCGCTCCCCCGCCAGGTCGGCTCCCTCGCGCAAAGCCACGCGCTTGTTGGCCGCCAGACCCCGACGCTGAGTCCGAGCCCGAGCGTGCTGCGGAGACGGGTGCGCCACCTCTGATCGCACCCCGTCCACGATCGCGCCCGTGACCACGCCCGTGATCACGGCCTTTGTCTCGGGCGCCTCCGCCGACACCCCCTCGACCCAGGTCCCGAGTGCTCCCCCGCACCCAGCCATCGGCTCGCTGCTGTTCCTCACCACGGATCGCCTGGATGAGCTCGGGGTTGACCCGAGCGATTGATCCGTCCTCGCGTGGCTCGGAGGTCTCATCGACGAACAGATCGAACATTGAGTTGCCCACGAGCATGTGCTGCCACAGCGGCACGGGCCGGTGCTCGGAGACGACGACCGCATGGTTGCCGCGGACCTCGGCGAGCCAGTCGCCGAACTCCTCGGCGTTGCTCACCGTTGCCGAGAGTGAGATGACCTGCACCGACTCGGGTAGGTGGATGATGACCTCTTCCCAGACGGCCCCGCGGAAGCGGTCGGCGAGGTAGTGGACTTCGTCCATCACCACGAATCCCAGTCCACGCAAGGTGGGCGACCCGGCATACACCATGTTGCGCAGCACCTCGGTGGTCATGACGACGACGGGAGCCTCCCCGTTGACCGATGAGTCACCGGTGAGCAGACCGACCTTGTCAGCGCCGTGGACCGCCACGAGGTCGTGGTACTTCTGGTTGGACAGCGCCTTGATGGGCGTGGTGTAGAACGCCTTGCGTCCGGTCGCCAACGCCATGTGCACAGCGAACTCACCGACGATGGTCTTGCCCGCGCCCGTCGGTGCCGCGACGAGGACACCTTGTCCGGCCTCGACCGCCTCGCAGCCCTGCAGCTGGAACGGGTCGAGCGGGAAGCTTTGCGAAGCCGTGAACGCCGCCAGATGGGTCGTGGACTCTTCAGTTGGCCCGCTCATGTCGCTCAGGCTACGTCAGGACGGTGACCGCTCCCGGGACGACCTCGCACTCCAGCGGCAACGGCTCGAATCGCTCACCGTCGGCATAGGAGACGATGCCCCTGGCCTCCAGCCGCACATGGCGTCCACGGATGATCTCGACCGCCGGATGGTCGACGTGAGCGCCCTTGAAGACCTTGGGGAAGACCCTCAGCAGGGTCGGGATCGAGACCTCGTGAAGGATGAGGACGTCGAGCAGTCCGTCGTCGAATTCGGCGCTCGGAACAATGCGCATGCCTCCGCCGTATGCCGGTCCGTTGGCAATCGCAACGAGCATTGCCTTGGTTTCGCGGCGCACTCCGTCAACTTCGACGACATAGGGAATGGGCTTGAAGACGCCGAGCTCGCGCGCGATGGCGAGGTTGTAGCGCATCTGCCCCTTGGGCCAATGCCACCCGTTGGCTCGCTCGTTGACGACCGCGTCGAAACCCGCCGCCAGGACGCCCAGGAACCAGCGGTCCTCACCGTGAGGGTCTCGGTGACGGACGGCATCGACTCGACGAGTCGCGCCATGGGTGATGCGCTCGACGGCCTTGGCCGAGTCTCGGACAGCGAACCCGAGCTCACGCGCATTGTCGTTGCCGGTGCCGGCAGCGATGATCCCGAGCGGCATGTCGGTGCCCGCGACAAGGTTGACGCCGAGGTGGACCATGCCGTCCCCTCCGGCGACGACGATGCAGTCCACGGTGCGATCGGCGATGGCTCCGCGTGCCCGCTCAGCAGCGTGGGCACCATCCATGGCGGAGAGATCGACGATCTCGTGACCGGCCGCGGCCAGAAGCGATGCCGCCTCGCGACCGATGCGGGCGCCGGTGTTCTTGCCCGCCGTCGGGTTGATGACGAGGCCGATGCGTTGGTGCTGGGATCTCGTCACAATGCCGAGGCCTCGTCGTCGGAGGCCTCCAGCCAATCGGGGCGGGCCTTCGCCCGGTGTCGGTCAAGAAGTCGCGCGACGCCATAGGCGACGAAGTACAGGACCACGAGGGGGGTCATCAGCAGGAGCATCGTGTAGGGATCCGGCGTCGGCGTGGCGATGGCCGCGAACACCGCAATGATCACGATGGCCGGACGCCAGCCCTTGAGCATGACCTGCGACGGGAGCACCCCGACGACGTTGAGGGCGACGAGGACGACAGGGAAGAGGAACGCCATCCCGAACACCAGGATGAATCGCGTCACGAATGAGAAGTAGAGCGAGGCCTCGGGCAGGTTGGCGGCACCCTCGGGTGTGAACCCGAGAAGGATCTCGACAGCCTTGGGCAGCGTCGTGTAGCCGAACCAGCACCCCCCGAGGAAGAGCGGCACGATCGCAGCGATGAACAGCAGCGAGACCCGCTTCTCCTTCTTGGTGAGGCCGGGCACGATGAAGGCCCACACCTGCCAGAGCCACATGGGCGACGACAGGATCGTGCCCGCCCAGATGGCCAGGCTCAGCCGCTGCGAGAAGGCTGCGGTCAGGCCGGCGTAGTTGAGATCGATCAGCGAGCCCTGACCACGCTGCGAGGCGATGGACTCGATCGGCGCAGTCAGGTGGTCGTAGATGATGTCGAACAGATACCAGCCGATGATCGAACAGACGATCAGGGTCGCCGCTGCCATCAGCAGCCGGCGACGGAACTCGCGCAGATGGTCACCGAGCGACATCCTGCCTTCGGGGTCGCGCTCACGCCGCCGGGGCAGGTGAGGCCGACCGGGTTTCGCAACTCGGGGCATCGACAGCGTGGAGTCAGACCGTGGTGCCGGTGCTGGGTCCGGACGGGTTGTCCGTGCGGGGCGCGTCCTCGTTGATGGGCGAGGCGGGCATCGGCGCCGTTCCATCGGTCTCGCGTCGCACCGTCTCGCCGGGCACGGTCTCCGACGGCTTGTCCTTGCCGTCGTTCTTCATCTCATCCACCTCGGATTTGAAGACCCGGGCTGAGCGACCCAGGCTGCGTGCGGCGTCCGGCAGCCGCTTCCAGCCGAAGACGACGATGAGCAGGACGGCGATGATGATGATCTCGGGGGCACCGAGTCGGCCACCAAACATGAGTTGCCTTCTTCCGATGTGGGGTTGGTTCAGTCTACGTCGTGAGTCTGAGAGGAGAGCGCGGCATGAGCACGCGCGGCGAGACGTTCGACGAGGTCGGGCGGGTCGAGCACGACGACGTGTCCGCCGAGGCGGAGCACCAGGCGCTCGATCCACGCAGTGTCGGCGGTGCGCAGCGTGATGGTGCGTGACCCGTCGTCCGCGTCCATGGACGTCTCGACAGGGTAGTAGTCGCTGACCCACAGTGCTCCGGGCAGCAACCGGACGGTCACGACGAAATCGTCCTTGGCCGGGCTGAAAATGCTCTCCCCCAGCTCGCGAGGGGCCACGCCTTCGGGAGGCTTCCCATCCTGGTCCAGAACGCGCAGGGCCTCGACCCGGTCAAGTCGGAAGACTCGCACGCCGTGCGCCCGGTGGCAGAAGCCCTCGAGATACCAGTGACCGTCGGCGGCGATGACCCGCATCGGGTCGACGTCACGCTCGGTCGACTCGTCGCGTCCGGGCACGTGATAGGTCAGGTGCAGGCGGCGGTGCTGCTCGACACCCTCCCGGGCCCGGGCCAGGATCGTGTCGTCGACGCGCTCGGCGGCCAGCTCCACGGACACTCGTGCAGCTGGCTCGGCGGACGTGCCAGCCGCGGCCTCGAGCTTGGCCAGGGCGCGCTCGATGGCGTCGCGCTCGGTCAGGCCCGGGACGTCGAGCAGGGTGCGAAGCCCGACGATGAGAGTCACTGCCTCATCGACACCGAGCTTCAGGGGGCGCGAGATCGTGTCGGCGTTGCCCACGAAGACGCGGCCCTCCTCCCAGTCTGCCTCGATGAGCTCATCGGGCATCTGTCCGTAGCCACACAGGAAGAGCAGTTTGAGGTCGGACTCGAGCTGCTCGACGGAGACATCGAGACCCCGCGCTGCCTCCTCGAGTTCGATGCCCTGGCGGTTGACCAACCACGGCACCATCGTCAACAGGCGGGTGAGCCGGCTTGTTGCAGTTTCGGTGGCCATCAGGCTCCTGCCTCGTGGACGGCGAGCACGGCCCGCAGCAGCGTCTGCACGCAGTCGAGCAGCTCGGCCGGCTCGACCACGCGCACGATGTCGGCGTGCCCAGCGATCTCGGCCGCGAACGAGTCGACGTCGTGGAAGTCGATGCTCAGCTCGGACCAACCACTGTCGGCTTCGGCGGTCGAACGGGCACGGCGGCGCAGGCTGTGGGCGGCACCGGGACGCACCAGCAGCGTTGCCGGGCGGGGCTCACCCCGGGGTGCAGAACGCTCGACCATGATCCGAGCCTCATGGTCGGCGGGGACGTCGAACGACCCAGCCTTGCCAGCCGTGCGCACCACGCCATCGATCCGTGACAACCGGAACACCCGAGTGTCCTCGCGATCGAGGTCGTAGGCCGCGAGGTACCAGCGGCCATGCCACTGAACGAGCGACCACGGCTGAACCTTGCGGGTCTGGGGCTGCGTGCGTTCGGGCCCGCGATACGTGAACGTGATGGGCGTGCGACTCAGCACAGCGTCCTTGACAGCCTCGAACGCGGGTTCGGTGGTGCGCAGACGCGGTTCGATGCCGATGAGGGCCCCCTCGTCACGCTCCACCCCGGCGGCCCGCAGCTTGCGCAAGGCCTGGGCGGCGGGACCGGCCATGGACGCCTGCGCCCAGCTGCGACTCGCGAGACCCAGCACAGCCAACTCATCAGCCTCGAACTCGATGTCGGGCAGCGCGTAGTCGCGTTGATGGATGCGGTAGCCCGGCTCGTCCTCGTGGAAGTGGTCGATCTCCTCGGTGGCGAGGGGCACACCCAGGCCGCGCAGCTCGTCCTTGTCGCGCTCGAACATCCGGTCAAAGGACTCGGTCGATGCCGTCTCGCCGTATTGCGGCACCAGCGCCCGGATCTGCGCCTTGGACAGCGGCCGTCGGGTGTAGAGAAGAACAAGAACGAGGTTGAGGAGGCGCTCCGTCTTGGCCGCCGGCCCCATCGCTGCGCTCATATGTCCGACGCTACTCGATACCCTGCACCTCGTGATGCAGTGGCGCGAGGGCGTAGTCGTCGAGACGATCCGTGAATGGCCGGGGGCGGTGGAGTATGCCGTGAGGCTGGCTTCCGCTGACCACACCGGTTCCGAGGTTCGCAGCCTCGCCTACACAGAGATGGTCGGGCGTCCAGAGCCCGGTGAACGGGTGATCCTCAACGCCTCCGCCCTCCTCAAGGGTTTGGGCACTGGTGGCCTGGCGTTCATCGTGGCCATCCCGGACCGACTGCCCGAGGACGCCCCCGAGTCGCCCGGTCACATCGTCAAGGCGCGCTACACCCCGCAGCAGCAGATGTTCCTCGCCGTGGACGAGCAGGACAGCATCCACCACGACGTCCTGCTCGACGCGCACTCCCTCGACGCCATGCCCGTCGTTGTCGCCGACCTGCATTCGGCCCTACCCGCGATCATCGCCGGCGTGCGTCTCGCGCGGCCGCAGGCGCGCATTGCCTATGTCATGACCGACGGTGGGGCACTGCCGCTCGCCTTCTCTCGGGCCGTGGCCGGCCTCAAGGAGGCGGGTTGGCTCAGCGCGACGCTGACCGTCGGCCAGGCCTTCGGGGGCGATCACGAAGCCGTCTCCCTCCACAGCGGACTGCTCGCCGCCCGGCACGTGGTGGGCGCCGACGTCACCGTTGTCGCGCAGGGCCCGGGCAACGTCGGCACCGGCACCACCTGGGGCTACTCAGGGGTCGCAGCTGCAGAGGCACTGCACGCCACCCACGTCCTGGGGGGCACGAGCATCGCCGCACTGCGTGTCTCGGGAGGCGACCCACGCCCACGGCACCGCGGGATCTCGCACCACAGCACCACGGCATACGGAAAGGCACTGCTCTCCCCCGCGATCGTTCCGGTACTCGCCGGTGGCGGCGAACTCGCCGCCCTCATCCGCCGCCAGGCAGCAGACCTGGCCGCACACAGCCGTGCCGACCTCGACATCGTCGAGATCGGCACGGAAGGTGTGCTGGACGCGCTACGTCACTCCCCGGTGAAGCTGTCGACGATGGGGCGGGGCCTCGAGGAGGACCTTGCTGCCTTCATCGTCAGCGCGGTTGCCGGGGTCTGCGCGGCCCAGCGGATCAGCGAACGCTGACGAGGTCCACGACAAAGATCAGGCTCTCGCCGGGCTTGATGGCGCCGCCCGCACCACGCTCGCCGTAGGCCAGCTCGGAGGGGATGGTCAAGCGACGACGGCCGCCTTCCTTCATGCCGACGATGCCGTCATCCCAACCGCGGATGACCTGGCCGACGCCGAGACGGAAGTCCAGAGGTGCACCGCGATTCCACGAGGCGTCGAACTCCTCGCCGGTCGAGTGCGCGACACCGACGTAGTGCGCGGAGATGGTCGATCCGACCGTGGCCTCGGTGCCGTCGCCCTCGGTGATGTCCTCGATGACGAGCTCGGTGGGTGCGGCGTCGCCCGGGAAGTCGATCTCAGGCTTGGTGGTGGCGGGGTCAAAACCCATGGAAGGTCCTTCCGATAGTGATGGTTGGGGGTGGTTGGGTGGTGCTGGTCAGACGGTGCTGCTCAGGGGTGCTGCTCAGACGGCGCCGAGGATGTCGACGACGAAGACCATCGTGTCAGTGCCCTTGATCTCGCCCTGACCCTTGGCTCCGTAGCCGTCGGCCGGGGGCACGACGAGCAGGACGCGGCTGCCAACGGTCTGACCGACGAGAGCCTTGTCCCAGCCGGGGACGACGGCACCGACACCGATGGGCGTCGCGTAGCCGGAGGCATTGTTGTCAAAGACCTTGCCGTCGCGCCACAGCGCGCCGGTGTAGGCCACCTTGATCGTCTGGCCCTTGGCGACTTTGTCACCCTTGCCAGTGATGAGCGACTGGTTGACGAGCGTCGTGGGGGCCGCAGTCTTGGGCATGGTGATGGTTGCGGCCTTGCCCGGGTTCATCTTCACAGTCGGAAGGCCGGCCTTGGGCGCTACGGCAGTGCCGCTGGCCTCTTTGAGCGGTGATGACGCGTTGACGACGTCGATGACGAACACGAGGGGATCCGCGGCCTTGAGGCCGAGCTCGCTCTTGCCCTCAGGCCCGTAGACGTCGGACGTCGGTGCCGCGAGCAGCAGACGCGCGCCCGGCTTGGACCCGGGGATCTGGGTCTTGAAGATCGGCAGCATGCCGTCCGAGGTCAGGTCCACGCCAAGCGGCTCGCCCTGCTCCCAGGTGCTCGTGGCGACCTTGCCGTCGGTGCCGTTGATGAGCTGCGCCTTGATCGTGACCATGTCGCTCTTGCCGACCGGGTCGCCCTTGCCCTCGGTGATGACGCGCTTGGTCTCACCCGTGACCTTGAGGGAGTTGGGTGCAATCGTGACCTTGGGCTCCTTGGCCGGGTCGGTTCCCTCAACCTTCACTGATGCGAGCGGACCGCTGCCACCTGTGGCTGAGGCAGACGCGTCGCCGGAGGAGTTGCCGCAGCCGGCGAGGGCGACGACACCCACGGCAAGAGCCGCGGTCAGGGGTGCAAAGCGGGGGCGGGACACAGAGATACCTCAGGTTTCAGCGGTGACTGGGAAGGGGTCACCATAACCAGAGCACCTGTCAGTTTCCTGAATCACATCCCCGAGATGAGCCGATCCACGCGGGGATCCTCGTTGCGGAAGGGGTCCTTGCAGAGCACTGTGCGCTGGGCCTGGTCGTTGAGTTTGAGGTGGACCCAGTCGACGGTGAAGTCGCGCCGGTGCTCCTGCGCGGCGCGGATGAAATCGCCGCGCAGCTTGGCGCGGGTCGTGGGTGGCGGCTTGACCTTGGCCTCAAAGATCTCAGGGTCGGTCACAGCGCGCGCGGCCCGGCCACGAGCCTGGAGCAGATAGAACAGCCCGCGTCGGCGATTGATGTCGTGGTAGGCGAGGTCGATCTGGGCAAGCCTCGGGTGGTCGAGGTCGAAGCCGTGCTTGACCGCGTAGTCGGTGAGCAGCTTGTGCTTGATCATCCAGTCGATCTCGGTGTCGACCTTGCTGTGGTCGCCTGTCTCAACCGCGTCGAGAGTGCGCTCCCACAGGTCGAGCACGGTCTTGTGGTCCGGGTCGCTCGTGCCTGCGCGCTCAACGTATGCCGTTGCGGCAGTGAGGTATTCGCGTTGCAGGTCGAGTGCGCTCAGTTCTCGACCATTGGCCAGTCGCACGAGCTTGCGTCCTGTCATGTCGTGGCTGATCTCACGGATGGCGCGGATCGGGTTCTCGAGGGTGAGGTCGCGCATGACGACGTCGTCCTCAATCATCCTCAACACGAGGTCACACGAACCAACCTTGAGCAGCGTGGTCGTCTCGCTCATGTTGGAGTCACCGACGATGACGTGCAACCGGCGGTAGTGCTCGGCGTCGGCGTGCGGCTCGTCACGGGTGTTGATGATCGGGCGGCTGCGCGTTGTTGCCGACGACACGCCCTCCCAGATGTGGTCCGCTCGCTGACTCACGGCATACTCCACGCCTTTGGAGGTGCGCACGAGTTTGCCGGCGCCGCAGATGATCTGACGACTGATGAGGAACGGCAGCAGTTTGTCCGAGAAGACCTGGAAGTCGCCGCCGCGACCCACGAGGTAGTTCTCGTGACAGCCGTAGGAGTTGCCAGCGGAGTCGGTGTTGTTCTTGAAGACGTAGATGTCGCCGCGCACCCCGTCCTCGCGCAGTCGGGCCTCGGCGTCAGCCACGAGTCCCTCGACGACGCGCTCCCCCGCCTTGTCGTGGGCGACGAGCTGTCGCAGGGAGTCACACTCTGCCGTGGCGTACTCGGGGTGGCTGCCGACGTCGAGATAGAGCCGCGAGCCGTTCGCGAGGAAGACATTGCTGGAGCGACCCCAGGCGACGACCTTGCGGAAGAGGTAGCGGGCGACCTCGTCGGGAGTGAGCGTGCGTTGACCCTCGGACGAGGCGGTGATGCCGTACTCGTTCTCGATCCCGAAGATCCGTCGCTCCATGGCGTCACCCTAGCCGTGGGGCTCCCCACCCTGACGGCCACACCACGGTGCGGCGTCCAGCATCCGGAACGCCAGTGTCATCGTCCGTCACCTAACGGCATGTTTGGTATCCAGCAACTTTGTGTTATCAATGAAAGGACTGCCTGATGGCTACGCTGCGTCTCGGCGACACCGCCCCGGACTTCACCGCTGAGACCACCGAGGGTGAGATCAGCTTCCACAACTGGAAGGGTGACGGCTGGGCCGTGCTCTTCAGCCACCCGGCCGACTTCACGCCGGTCTGCACCACCGAACTCGGCCGTGTCGCGGCTCTCAAGGACGAGTGGGCCAAGCGCGACGTCAAGGTCCTGGCCGTCTCCGTCGACGCGATCGATGACCACCAGGCGTGGAAGAAGGACATCGAAGAGGTTGGCGGCGCCGCCGTGACCTATCCGATCATTGCCGACAAGGACCACAAGATCGCCGAACTCTACGACATGATCCACCCCGGCGAGGGCGACACCTCGAGCGTGCGTTCGGTCTTTGTCATCGACCCCAAGGGCAAGGTGCGCCTCTCGCTCGTCTATCCCAAGAGCGCTGGTCGCAACTTCGACGAAGTCCTGCGTGCCCTCGACGCCCTACAGGTCAACGACTCCGGCCCGTTCTCGACGCCGGCTGACTGGAAAGTCGGCGAGCGCGTCATCGTCGCGCCGACGCTCTCCACCGAGGACGCCCGCGCGAAGTTCGGTGATGTCGAAGAGGTCAAGCCCTACCTCCGCTACGCGCACGCTCCCTCCGCATGAGTCGGGCAAGAATGTCGTCATGACCGACTCGATCGCCCTCGACATCCCTGCTGACCTGCTGCTTCCCGCGTCCGGCTCAGGACCGGGCGTCGTCCTGTTCCAGGAGATCTTCGGAGTCACGGCCTACATCCGGTCGCGCGCCCAGGACCTCGCCGACCTGGGCTACGTGGTGCTGGTCCCCCACTTCTATGCACGACTGGGTGACCCGATCATCGAGGAGGGCGGGGACGGGTTGCCGCAAGCAGTGGAGACGCTCGAGAAACTTGACTGGGAGCAAGCTGTTGCCGATGGTGTCGCCGCCCTGGACGCCTTGCGCGAACATCCTGCCGTCCGCGGCGGAGTCGGCGTCCTCGGCTTCTGCTTCGGCGGCGGTCTCGCCTACAACGTTGCGGCAGTGGCTGATTCGAAGCCTGATGCTCTCGTCAGCTATTACGGCTCCGCAATCCCCTCATTGCTGGAACTGGCGCCCGCCGTCACGTCACCGAGCCTGCATCACTTCGGTGAGAGCGATGCCTACATCCCGATCGACACGGTGCGCGAGATCGAGCGCGCCGTGTGCGACGGCCACGAGGGCGTCACGTTCACGACCTACCCCGAGGCCGGTCACGCGTTCGACAACCCGTCGCCGATGTTCCACCACGCCAGGGCATCGCGTGCCGCCTGGGCGGCAACGGTGGACTGGCTGGCGACGAACCTGCCAGCTGCCGGCTGACCCAACTTTCCCGCCGGAAGTGGGTTTCGCTCACTTCGCTTCACCGGCTCGGTGAAGCGAAGTGAGAAGGTCCGAACCGAGCCAGCCGCGCGAGTCTGAGTCGGGGGACGACTCGTCGCCATACCGCGCTAGTCGGAGTTGGGGTTCGACTCGTCGCCGTGCCGCTGGGTTTGCGGGTTGCTCGCAGCCTGCCGCGGGGTGTCGTGGTCGACCGGTGGTGCATCGTCGGTCGGGTCATCGTCGGACAGCAACTGGCCGAGCAGGTCAGCACCGATGCGGCGGAAGGTGCGCCGCGACCTGGTGCGGTCGAGCACGGCCACCTCGAGCGCGTCCGACCCGAGCTCACGATCGGTTCCCCCTGCCGGGTCGTGCGCAAGCCCGCCGACAGCCAGCCGCAACGCCTGCGCCAACGACAGTCCGGGCTGCCACTGCTCGGTGAGCCGCTCCTCGATCTGGTCCGAGGCGCCGCCCATGGCGACCAGACCGCGCTCGTCAGCGACCGAACCGTCATAGGTGAGCCGATAGATCTGGTCACCCTCCATGTCCTGACCAACCTCGGCGACGACGATCTCCACCTCGTAGGGCTTCGACTCCTGGGTGAAGACCGTGCCGAGCGTCTGCGCATAAGCGTTGGCCAGGCCGCGAGCGGTCACATCGCTGCGGTCGTATGAGTAGCCGCGCAGGTCGGCATACCGAACGCCTGCAACCCGCAGATTCTCGAACTCGTTGTATTTGCCGACGGCAGCGAACGCGATGCGGTCATAGATCTCGCCGATCTTGTGCAGGCTGCGCGATGGGTTCTCGGCGACGAACGCGATGCCGTGGTCATAGCCGAGAACGACGACCGAGCGGCCGCGGCCGATGCCCTTGCGGGCGAAGTCGGCTCGGTCCTTCATGAGTTGTTCGGGCGAGACGTAGAACGGCATTCCCGCGCTCATGAGGCACCTCCCCCGCGACGACCGCCCGGATTGCCCCGCCGGTCGGCGACGATCGCATCGACGACGGGAGCCACACCGTCGTCGGGCACGAAGCGTGCTCCCTCGGCGTCGACAAGCGCCACAGTCGGCCAGATGCGCCGGCCCACGTCCGGACCACCGGTCGCTGAGTCGTCGTCGGCGGCATCCCACAGTGCCTCGACGGCGACCCGGACGGCCTCATCGCTCGGCATGTCGGGGCGATAGAGCTTCTTGAGTGCGCCGCGGGCGAAGAGCGATCCCGATCCCACGCTGTGGTGGTCGTGCTCCTCATAACAGCCCCCGGTCACGTCGTAGGAGAAGATCCGACCGCTCGCGTTCTGGTGGTCAAAGCCGGCAAAGATCGGAACGACGCTGAGACCCTGCATCGCCATGCCAAGGTTGCCGCGAATCATCGAAGCCAACCTGTTGGCCTTGCCCTCGAGGGACATCAGCGTGCCCTCGATCTTCTCGTAGTGCTCGAGCTCGACCTGGAAGAGCCGGACGAGCTCGATCGCGAGCCCCGCAGTGCCGGCAATGCCGACCACCGAGAACTCGTCGGCCGCGAAGACCTTCTCCATGTCACGGTTGGCGATGAGGTTGCCCATCGTGGCTCGCCGGTCGCCGGCCATGAGGACACCGCCCTCATAGGCCAGCGTGACGATGGTTGTGCCGTGGGGAGCATCGATCGTCGCTCCCGGGGGCAGTCCGCGACGCGATGGAATGAGGCTCGGCTCGTGCTCAGCGAGGAAGTCGGTGAACGACGCAGACCCGGTGCGCAGGTATGCCGCGGGGAGACCGCCGCTGTCCGACATGGGGGTCACTGGCCGCCCTTCTGGACGAAGCCACGCACGAACTCCTCGGCGTTGGTCTCGAGGACACCGTCGATCTCGTCGAGGATGTCGTCGATCTCGGTGTCGGGGCTTTGCACGACGGGGCTTGCTACGGGCTCGGCACTGTCGTCCGGACCGTTGTCCCGTCGCCCCGGCTTGATCTGCTCCTGGCCGGCCATGGGCCCTCCTCGTGTCGCTGACAGCACCGTCATGGTGCCTGAGATCCCGAGCCTAGTCCGCAGCCCTGTCCGCAGCTCGGTCCGCCACGGCCAGCGACGCCAGGAGCGAGCGGATGTCGGAGGCTCCGTCCACGAGGTCACCCACCGCGTCCTTGGTGCCACGTAGCGGCTCGAGCAGGGGGATGCGCTGCAACGTCCGCTCCCCTGGAACCTCGACGATGAGGGAGTCCCAGGAGGCCGCGACGACCGACTCTGGGAACTTGCGCAAGCAGGCCCCCCGGAACCATGCGCGGGTGTCCTCGGGTGCAGCGTCCATCGCCGCAGCCGCTTCGGACTCGGGGACGAGCACCTCGACCCGGCCCGTCGCCGCCAATCGGTGGGCCAGACCGCGATCGGCGCGCACATCGGACCACTGAATGTCGACCGCCTTGAGCCGCGGGTCACCCCAGCCAAGGGAGTCGCGCTGGCGATACCCTTCGAGCACCGACAGCTTGGCGACCCAGTCAACCCAACGGCGGGCGTCCATGGGGTCACCCTCGAGGGCGGTGAGGACCGTGTCCCACCAGCGCAGGACCTCCGTGGTGGGAGCGTCGACGTCGTTCCCCCACGTGTCCTCGACATAACGGGCCGCCAGCTCGTGGAAGGTGCGCAGCAGCTCGACCGGTCGGATGGAGCGACCGTCCGTGAGCTCGATCGTCGACTGCAGGCTCGGGTCATGACTCACGGCCTGGAGGGTGCGCACCGGCGAGCGGACACTGAGGTCGGTGGTGAAGGCGTTGTCCTCGATCATGGCGAGGATGAGCGAGGTCGATCCCATCTTGACGAGGTTCGCGACGTCGCAGTGGTTGGCGTCCCCGATGATCACGTGCAGCCGTCGATAGAGGTCGGCGACGGCGTGTGGCTCGTCGCGGGTGTTGATGATGGGGCGCTTGAGCGTCGTCTCGAGGCCGACCTCCGCCTCAAAGAAGTCACTGCGTTGTGCGAGCTGGTAGCCGGGAGTTCGCGAGTCGACGCCGATCCCCACGCGACCGGATCCGCACATGACCTGGCGCACGATGAAGAACGGCGTGAGCTGACTGATGATCCGGGAGAAGGGCGTGCGGCGGGACATGAGGTAGTTCTCGTGCGTGCCGTAGGACGCACCCTTGCCGTCGGTGTTGTTCTTGTAGAGGTTGACGCCCGGCGGGAGCGTCGCGAGTCGGCGCACGGCCTCGCGCATCACGAGCTCGCCCGCCTTGTCCCACACCACGACGTCCCGTGGGTTCGTGACCTCGGGTGACGCGTACTCCGGGTGGGCATGGTCGACATAGAGCCGAGCCCCATTGGTGAGCACCACGTTGGCCATCGTGGGGTCCTCGAGGTCGGTGAGCTGGCTCGGGTGGGCGCTGCCCCGACCCATGTCAAAGCCGCGGGCGTCATGCAGTGGCGTCTCGTCCGCGTAGTCCCAGGAAGTCCGCGCTGGACGAGTCCCCCGGCTCGCGGCATACGTGGTCACCACGTCACCGGACAACACCATCGGGTTGGCCGCAGGCGAACCCGGCACCGAGATGCCGTACTCGGTCTCGATTCCCATGACGCGCTTGACGGTCATGAGTCACCCACGGTCACGCGTCGTCCCACCATGGGTGCAAGCCAACCATGCTCAGGCATACTCCCGACATGCGCTCGTATCGTGGGATGTCCCCGCTCACCACAGCGGCAGTGGCCGTCATCGACCGGATGCGGGTGCCGGTGGAGCAGATGGGCGAACAGGAGCGTCATGCGGCGCGCGCTATGACCTATCCCACGCGGCCTCCGTACTCGTGGATCACCGGAGGGGTGGACAAGGCGGTCGGCATCACGTTCGGCACCGCACCCGCTCGCGACGGCTACGAGATCCCCCTGCGCATCTATCGACCGCGCGCCATCCGCGACGCGCAGAATGACGTGCCCGTGATCGTCTACTTCCACGGTGGCGGTTGGGTGCTCGGCAATGTCGTCAACTACGACCCTCTGTGTACCCACCTCGCTGCGCAGGTCGGCGCGGTCGTCGTGAGTGTCGACTACCGTCTCGCGCCGGAGCATCCAGCACCCATGGCCGCCCATGACGCCGTCGACGCCACCACCTGGGTGGCCGCCCAGTCCGACGTCCTGCGAGCCAATGGGCACAACTTGGCTTTGTGCGGCGACTCCGCCGGAGCGAATCTCGCCGCGGTCGTGGCTCAGGTCGTGACCGCCGGGGGCTCGGATTGGATCCGTCACCAGGCTCTGATCTATCCAGCCACCGACTTCACGATGCAGTCACCCTCCATCGATGAGCACGCCAATGCGCCCATCCTCAGCAAGGCGTCCATCCTCGCCTTCAGAGAGCTGTATGCCGGGGGCCGAGAACAGCGGGACCCACTCCTCTCGCCGTTGTTCGGTGAGCTTGCGGGCCTGCCACCCGCGCTCATTCAGACCGCGGATCTCGACCCGATCAGGGACGACGGAAGCCGGTATGCCGTCGCGCTGCGGGCTCGCGGTGTCGACGTTCGCCTCACGAACTACCTTGGGGTACCGCACGGCTTTGCCAGCTTCCCGGGGGCAGCTGCGGCGGGTCGACAGCAGCGGTGGGAGCTTGTCAGTGAACTCCGACGTCACCTGACCTGAGCTCTGCCCTAGGGTCGACCCATGCGCGAGATCGTCGTCTTCTCCGGCAGTGCCCACCCGACCCTCGCCGCCCAGATCTGTGACCAGCTCGGCGTTCCGTTGTCGCGCAGCGAGATCAAGCGCTTCAGCAACGACTGCCTCCAGGCTCAGCTGCTCGCGAACTGCCGCCAGCGCGACGTCTACATCATCCAGCCGCTCGTGCCGCCGACGCAGGAACACCTCATGGAGCTGCTGCTGATGATCGACGCGGCGCGCGGAGCCTCCGCCGCGCAGATCACGGCCGTCATCCCCCACTTTGCCTATGCCCGCTCCGACAAGAAGGACGCGTCGCGCATCTCCCTGGGTGGTCGCCTCGTCGCGGACCTCATCTCGACAGCCGGAGCCCACCGCGTGCTCACGATGAACCTGCACGCGCCCCAGGTGCACGGCTTCTTCTCGGTTCCGGTCGACCACCTCACGGCCCTCGGGGTTCTGGCCGACCATTTCCGCGGCACCGACCTGACGAACTCCGTGGTCATCTCCCCCGACCTCGGCAACGCCAAGGAGGCGACTCAGTTCTCGCGCCTGCTGGGCCTTCCCGTTGCCGCCGGCAGCAAGCAACGCCAGAGCGACGACAAGGTCGTCATTGACTCGATCGTCGGTGACGTGAGGGGCAAGCGGGCCATCGTCCTCGACGACGAGATCGCGACCGGCGGTTCGATCCTGGAGCTGCTCGACCGGCTGAAGGACTTTGGGGTGACCGAAGCCGCGGTGGCCTGCACCCACGGGTTGTTCGCTGGCAAGGCCGTGGAGCGACTGCGGGGTCACCCGATGGTGAGCCAGATCGTCACGACCGACACCGTCCCCGCGCCGGCCGACTGGCCCGAGCTCCAGGTGCGCACCGTCTCAGGGCTGTTCGCAGAGGCCATCGCCCGCATCCACGAGGGCGAGTCGGTGAGCATCCTGTTCGATGGTGTCGACCCGACCCACGCACCGCCACAGGGCTCGCTCTTCGACAAGATCGGGGGCTGACCTCGGTGAGCCGTCTCATCGCACCCCTTCTCGACCTGCTCGCGGTCGTGGTCTTTGCGATCGTCGGACGGCGTTCGCATGCCCACGGAATCACCTTCGTGGGAGTCCTTGAGACGGCCGCGCCGTTCCTGTGCGGTACGGCAGCGGGCTACCTCGTCGCGGCGATGACGGTCGGAACGCCGCGCTCCTGGCAGTTCGGCGCCATCGTCGTCGTGGCCACGGTCGTCATCGGCATGCTGTTCCGGCGCTTGGCCGCGGTCGGGACCGCGCCGACGTTCATCGTGGTGGCGACGGTCTTCCTTGCCGTGACCATGCTCGGCTGGCGCTTCCTGGCCAACCTCACCTCCCACTGATTGCCCGTTGGGAGAGTGTGCCTGCGGCACTGATTGCCCGTTGGGAGAGTTTCCACGGGCCGGCATCCGCGCGTGGGCTGTCCACAGATCGTCACGCAGACCTTTCCTCATCCCATGGGCAGCAGCGGGGTCCGGATCATGGATCCCCGTTCTGCCCGAGAGCTCAGTGCGCTGCCTCAACCCTTTGTCCGTTCCGAGTCCTCTGCGGCCGGGATACCCCTGACAACGGTCGCGCACGCCCGCCGCGTGTCCTTCCTCGCCGCACCCGCAAGAGGGTTGTATGCCGTGCGCGACAGTTGGGAGGCCCGCTCACCCTGGGAGCGCCACACGCTTCTGATCCACGCCGGTGTCCGACTCTTCCCCGATGCGATCGTCAGTCACACGAGCCAAGCTGTGCTGCTCGGCCTCCCGCATCCCTCGCACCCGACCGAATCCGTGAGGATGACGGTCCTGGACGACGTGCGGACAAGCAGGACGACGACGTGGTGCCGGTTCCACCGTGGCACGACGCCCGCCCAGCACATCGTCATCCGACACGGCATACCCGGATTCATCGCGCCACGTGTGGTCCTTGACTGCTGCCGCGAAGTCCATGCACGTGACGCCTTGGCCATCGTGGACGGGTCCTTGCGCGTTGGTCTCACCAGCTTCGAGGAGCTCTTCGACATGCGGCGTCACCAGCGGCGGTGGCCGCACGTGGCCAGTTCGAACGAGGTCCTTCTCCTGGCCGACGGCCGTCGTGAGAACTGGCTGGAGTCTGCGTCGGCCTGGTCCATGGCGAGCTGGGGGCTACCGTCCGGCATACCGCAGGTCAACGTCTTCACACCTGACGGTGAGTTCTGGGGCCGGCCGGACGCCTTGTGGCCCCAGTTCGGAATTGTTGGCGAGGCGGACGGCGTTGGGAAGTACCTCATGGGCGGATCCGACGAGGAATCAGTCGTGAAGGCACTGGGACGTGAGAGCGTGCGCCAGGGCAGGATGGAGGATCTGGGCCTGCGGTTCGTTCGCTGGGGTTCTCGAGATGCCATCGACGGGTCCGCGATCCACGCCCGCTTTCACGACGAGGCACGTAGCGGCCACGACAGTAAAATCACGGCCGTCTACCGGTGCTCGTGCTGCAACCACCCGTTGGATGAGTGCCTCGTCGAGGCGCAGCTGGCCGCCTGGCGTCGCAAACTGGGCAAGGAGTTCGAGGTCAAGGTCTGGTGACAGGACCCCTGTGATTGCCCGTTCGGGTCATTCTCAACTCTCTCAACGGGCAATCAGTCGGGGAGGGGGGGTCAGAGGTATTGGCCGGTGTTGGCGATCGTCGAGATCGAGCGGCCCGGCTCAGTGCCCTCCTTGGTCTTGATGAGCGTGCGGATGTAGACGATCCGCTCACCCTTCTTGCCCGAGATCCGGGCCCAGTCGTCGGGGTTGGTGGTGTTGGGCAGGTCCTCGTTCTCCTTGAACTCGTCCACACAGCTCTGGAGCAGGTGGTCGACGCGCAGGCCGCGGTGCCCGGTGGCGAGGAAGTCCTTGATCGCCATCTTCTTGGCACGGTCCACGATGTTCTGGATCATCGCGCCGCTGTTGAAGTCCTTGAAATACAGGACCTCCTTGTCACCACCGGCATAGGTCACTTCAAGGAATTCGTTCTCATCGTCCTCGGAATACATGCGGGTGACCACGGCCTCGATCATGGCCTCGACCGTGGCGGCCGGCGAGCCACCGTTCACGGCAAGGTCGTCGGCGTGCAGTGGCAGGTCGGCGGTGAGGTACTTTGCGAAGATCTCGGTCGAGGCCTGCGCGTCGGGGCGCTCGATCTTGATCTTCACGTCCAGCCGGCCGGGCCGCAGGATTGCGGGGTCGATCATGTCCTCACGGTTGCTCGCACCGATGACGATGACGTTCTCGAGGCCCTCGACACCGTCGATCTCGCTCAGGAGCTGCGGGACGATCGTGGTCTCGACGTCGCTGGAGACACCAGACCCACGCGTGCGGAAGAGGCTCTCCATCTCGTCGAAGAACACGACGACGGGGAAACCCTCGGAGGACTTCTCGCGGGCACGCTGGAAGATGAGCCGGATGTGCCGCTCTGTCTCACCGACGTACTTGTTGAGCAGCTCAGGGCCCTTGATGTTGAGGAAGTAGCTCTTGCCCGGCTCGCGTCCCTCCTTCTCGGCGATCTTGCGGGACAGGGAGGCGGCGACCGCTTTGGCGATCATCGTCTTGCCACAGCCGGGCGGTCCATAGAGCAGCACACCCTTGGGTGCCTTGAGGTGGTGCTCGGTGAAGAGGTCGGGGTGGAGATAGGGCAACTCGACGGCATCGCGGATGAGCTCGATCTGGTTGCCGAGACCACCGATGTCGTCATAGGCGATGTCGGGCACCTCCTCGAGCACGAGGTCGGCCACCTCGGCCCTGGGGATCTGCTCAAAGACGAACGCACTGCGTGACTCGAGCAGGAGCGCATCACCAACGCGCAGCTTGACGTCCTTGAGGGACGCGGCCACGCGGCATACGCGCTCTTCGTCCGCGCGCGAGAGGACCAGGACACGGTCGTCGTCAAGGATCTCCTTGAGCAGGACAATCTCGCCAGCGCGCTCGAACCCGTGCACAGCCACGACGTTCATGGCCTCATTGAGCATGACCTCGCGGCCCACCTCGATCTCCCCGGGCTCGATCGTGGGACTCACCGCGACGTGCATCTTGCGGCCACCGGTGAGGACGTCGACCGTCTTGTCGCCGAACAGCTCCACGACGATGCCGTAGCCCGACGGCGGCTGACCCAGTCGGTCGACCTCGCTCTTGAGTGTGACGATCTGCTCGCGGGCATCTCGCAGCGTGCGCACGAGTCGCTCGTTCTGGGCGGACACGGTGTTGACCTGCGACCGCAGGTCGGTGACCGCGCCTTCGAGCCGGCGTGTGGCATCACGGTCTGACGGAGGGGTGAACTCAGTCATCGGGGCCTCCTTCACTGGGCTGGCCCCTCAACGCTAACCCGTCACGCTGCGACGGACCTTCCTGACTCGCTTCTCGGACGGAATGCGTTCACCGATGGCCTCGGGCGTCCACTCCTCGTCGTTGGTGCCCGGCATCACCTCGGCCGGCCGGCCCTCTGACTCTTCAAGACCCTCATAACCCTTGCCGGGGCGACGCTTGCGCTGCGGCGGGATCACTCCGGGAGCGAGCCGACGCGTGGTGATGAGAAAGCCCGTGTGTCCGTGCATACGGTGCTCGGGACGCACGGCAAGGCCCTCGAGGTGCCATCCACGCACGAGCGACTCCCATGCGGAGGGTTCGGTCCACTCACCGGCGTCACGCATCGCCTCGGAGACCTTGGACAGCTGGGTGGCGGTGGCGACATAACAGATGAGCACGCCCCCCGGAGCGAGCGCTTCACCGACGACGTCAAGGCACTCCCACGGCGCGAGCATGTCAAGGACGACGCGGTCGACGGTGCCGGGCTCCACGGCGTGGGGCAGCGCCTCCACGAGGTCACCGACCGTGACGGTCCATGCCGGGTGGTCAGCCCCAAAATAGGTGCGGGCATTGGCCTTGGCGATGTCGGCGAAGTCCTCACGTCGCTCGAACGAGTGCAGGCGTCCGCTCTCACCAACCGCTCGCAGCAACGACATTGAGAGCGCACCCGAGCCAACTCCGGCCTCGACGACAACCGCTCCCGGGAAGATGTCGGCAAACGTCACGATCTGCCCGGCGTCTTTGGGATAGACCACGGCAGCACCGCGCGGCATCGACATGACGTAGTCGGAGAGCAGCGGGCGCAGCGCAAGGTATTGGAAACCCGCGGTGTTGGACACGGTCGATCCGTCGGGCGAGCCGAGGAGGTCGTCGTGCTGGAGGTAGCCGCGGTGGGTGTGGAACTGCTTGCCGGGCGCGAGGGTGATGGTGTGGAGCCGGCCCCTGGAGTCCGTGAGCTGCACGCGCTCACCTTCGGCAAAGGGTCCACGTCGAAGGTTGGCGCCGGTCGCAGTCATGGGCCGTGAGTCTAGTTGGCGCCCATCGCTGCGTTGACCGCAGCGACGGTGACCAGCCCCAGCACTCTGCCGTCCTCCACCGCCACGACGACCGGACTGCCAGACTCCTGGATCGCCGTGACGACGGCGGTGAGGTCCGCTCCCCTACTCGTCTTCGTGACCCACGTTGCGGGCTGCACGCGCGCCAGGGCCGACACCGGTGTGCTCACCCAGCGATCGCGGGGCACCGTCGCCGCGTCCTCGGGGAGCACCACTGAGGTGGGCTGACCGCTGTCGTTGACGACGATGGCGAGGCCGAACGACGAGGCAGCGGCCTCCAGAACGTCCGTGCCATGGAGGATGGGCACCGGTTGCACCACTTGAGCCACCGTCCCGCGGCCGAGCATCTGACGGGCCTGCCCCGTGCGGATGGCGGCCGTCGCACCCTGCCACATGAACCAGGCGATGAGGACCATCCACACGATGGAGGTGAGGGAGGGTTTGCTGCCGGAGATCAGTGCCGGGCGCACCACGAACCACAGGACGACGCCAAGGGTGACGACGCGCCCGGTCCAGCCGGCGGCGATGAGCCCCTTCGCACGCTCCCCCGTAATTTTCCAGACGAGTGCGTCGACCAGTTGACCCCCGTCGAGGGGCAGTCCCGGGAGCAGGTTGAAGGCTGCAAGGAGCAGGTTGACGAACGCGATGCCAAACAGGATGCGGCTGGGGATGTCCGAGGTGACGGCGAGCGATGCCCCCCAGGCGAGCAGGGCCAGTGCGCCGTTGGCCAGTGGTCCGACGACGGCGATCGCCGCCGCCTTTCCGGGAGTGGACAAACGAGCGTCGTATGCCGTGTGCCCGCCCCAGAGGTCGGCCACCACTCGGTGGACCGGCAGTCCCAGACCCCGAGCCATGGCGGCGTGCGCACCTTCGTGGACCAGCACGGAAACGAGCAGCGACACGGCATACGCGAGTCCGACAACGTACGCCGCACCTCCCAGAGCCGGGTTCCCGCTGCCCACGATGAACGTGATGACTGCTGCCAGGAGGATCCAGCTGGCCCCAATCTGCACCGGAACGCCGCCGATGCGGGCGACGACAAGGCCCTTGGTCGTCTGCGTCTCATTGGGGGCGGCCACGCGGTGACCCTACAAGGCCCGACGGCATACTGGGCCAAGTGAACACCTCCACCACGACGTCATCTGCGGTCGACCCTGTCGACCACCGTCCGGACGCAACGGATGAGCTCACGGCCGCCCTCACCGAGCGCGTTCTGGTTCTTGACGGCGCGATGGGCACGATGATCCAGCGAGAAGGACTCTCCGAGGAGGACTTTCGAGGCGAGCGGTTCGCCGACTGGCCGAGCGACCTCCAAGGCAACAACGACCTCCTCAGCCTCACCCAGCCCGCGATCATCGAGGGGATCCACCGCGCCTACCTCGACGCTGGCGCCGATCTCGTCGAGACCAACACCTTCAATGCCCAGCGCATCTCGCTCGGCGACTACGACCTGGCCGACCTCGCCTACGAGATCAACCGTGAGGCGGCGCGTCTGGCTCGCCGCGCCTGTGACACCGTCGCCGCCGAGACCGGTCGGCCGCGCTGGGTGATGGGCGCCCTCGGCCCGACGACCCGAACCGCGTCGATCTCGCCGGATGTCAACGACCCGGGCGCGCGCAACGTCAGCTTCGACCAGCTCGTCGAGGCCTACTCCGAACAGGCCCGTGGGCTCATCGACGGGGGGGCCGATGGTCTCATCATCGAGACCATCTTCGACACGCTCAACGCCAAGGCCGCGATCTTTGCCGTCGAGACCCTGTTCGAGGAGATGGGTCGACGCTGGCCGGTCATCATCTCCGGCACCATTACCGACGCCTCCGGTCGCACCCTGTCCGGTCAGGTCACCGAAGCGTTCTGGAACTCGGTGCGCCACGCCCGCCCGCTGGTCATTGGCCTCAACTGTGCGCTGGGCGCCGAGGAGCTGCGCCCCTATATCGCCGAGCTCTCCCGCATCGCTGAGTGCTTTGTCTCCGCCTACCCCAACGCCGGACTGCCCAACGCGTTCGGCGAATACGACGAGACGCCGGACCAGATGGCTTCGGTCGTCGGTGAGTTCGCCACGAGCGGTCTGGTGAACATCCTCGGTGGCTGCTGCGGCACCACGCCCGAGCACATCGGGGCCATCGCGGACGTTGCTTCGCAGGGCACTCCCCGGGTGCCTGCCGAGGTCCCAGGGGCGTTGCGGCTCAGCGGTCTTGAGCCCCTCACGATCGACGAGAACTCTCTGTTCGTCAACGTCGGGGAGCGCACCAACATCACTGGTTCGGCCCGCTTCCGCCGACTCATCAAGGAGGGCGACTACCCGGCAGCCCTCTCTGTGGCCCGCCAACAGGTCGAGGCGGGGGCGCAGATCATCGACATGAACATGGACGAAGGCATGATCGATGGTGTCGCCGCGATGGACCGCTTCGTCAAGCTGGTCTCGAGCGAGCCCGACATCTGCCGGGTGCCGTTCATGATCGACTCCAGCAAGTGGGAGGTCATCGAGACCGGGCTCAAGTGCTCCCAGGGCAAGCCGATCGTCAACTCCATCTCGATGAAAGAGGGCGTCGAGCCCTTCCTCGAGCAGGCCCGGCTCTGCCGCAAGTACGGCGCAGCCGTTGTCGTCATGGCCTTTGACGAGGATGGCCAGGCTGACTCACTGGAGCGGCGCAAGCAGATCTGTCAGCGCGCCTACGACCTGCTCACCGGCGAGGTCGGCATGGACCCGCGCGACATCATCTTTGACCCCAACGTCTTCGCGGTGGCCACGGGCATCGAGGAGCACGCGGCCTACGGAACCGACTTCATCGAAGCGACGCGGTGGATCAAGGAGAATCTGCCCGGAGCGCTCGTCTCCGGCGGTGTCTCCAACGTCTCCTTCTCGTTCCGGGGCAACAACCCGGTGCGTGAGGCGATCCACTCGGTCTTCCTCTTCAACGCCATTCAGGCGGGCATGGACATGGGCATCGTCAACGCCGGTGCCCTTGTGGTCCTCGACGAGGTCGATCCAGAGCTGCGCGAGCGCATCGAGGACGTCATCCTCAACCGGCGTTCGGACTCCACCGAGCGACTGCTCGAGATCGCCGACCGCTTCAACAACACTGGTGAGGCCGCCCCTGAGGTGACCGAAGCCGAATGGCGCGCCCTGCCGGTGCGCGAACGCATCACGCACTCCCTCGTCAAGGGCATGGATGACCATGTCGTCGACGACACCGAGGAGCTGCGTCAGGAGATCGAGATCGCTGGTGGCCAACCGATCGAGGTCATCGAGGGTCCCCTCATGGACGGCATGAACGTCGTCGGCGACCTCTTCGGTGCCGGCAAGATGTTCCTCCCCCAGGTGGTGAAGTCGGCACGCGTCATGAAGAAGGCCGTGGCCCACCTCATCCCCTACATCGAGGCCGAGAAAGAACGCACCGGCGTCTCCACCCAGACGAGCAAGGGCCTCATCGTCATGGCGACCGTCAAGGGTGACGTCCACGACATCGGCAAGAACATCGTCGGCGTCGTGCTCCAGTGCAACAACTACGACGTCATCGACCTAGGCGTCATGGTGCCGGCCCAGAAGATCCTCGATACGGCCAAGGAGAAGGGCGCCGACATGATCGGCCTCTCGGGTCTCATCACCCCCTCCCTCGACGAGATGGTTCGCGTCGCCGGCGAGATGGAGCGTCAGGGTTTCACCATGCCCCTGCTCATCGGTGGCGCCACGACGTCGAGGGCCCACACCGCGGTCAAGGTTGACGGTCAGTACAGCGGTCCGGTCGTCTGGGTCAAGGACGCCTCGCGCTCGGTCCCGGTGGCCAGCCAGTTGCTCTCGGACGCGCAGCGCGGTCCCTTCATGGAGACGATCCAGGCCGACTACGACTCCATGCGTGCCCGGCACGCAGCGAAGTCCACAGAGCGCCCGCTCGTCTCGATCGATGCGGCGCGCGAGGCACGCACGCCTGTCGACTGGTCGGCCTACCGGCCCCTGCGACCGCACCTTCTCGCCCAGCAGAGCAAGGACGTGTGGTCGGGCGCGACCGACAACCGGTGGCACCGCGCTGCAGCCCAGTTCACCAAGGAGTTCCTGAACTATCCGATCGAAGAACTGCGCCGCTACATGGACTGGACGCCGTTCTTCCAGGCCTGGGAGATGAAGGGCCGCTTCCCCGACATCCTGTCCAACCCCGCCACGGGCGAGACGGCACGCAAGCTCTATGCCGATGCCAACGAGATGCTCGACAAGATCATCAACGAGAAGTGGCTCACCGCCAATGGCGTCATCGGGCTCTTTCCGGCGAACGCCGTCGGTGACGACATTGAGGTTTATGCCGACGAGTCCCGCTCCACAGTGCTCACCACGCTGCATGGGCTACGCCAGCAGGGCCAGCACCGCGAGGGCGTCCCCAACCGTTGTCTTTCCGATTTCGTCGCACCCCGCGAGACCGGCCTGCCGGACTACGTCGGTGCGTTCGCCGTGACCGCTGGACTGGGCAGCCACGACCGGATCATGGCCTTCAAGGAGGACTTCGACGACTACAGCGCGATCCTGCTCGAGGCCCTGGCCGACCGTTTGGCTGAGGCCTTCGCCGAGCGCCTGCACGAGCGGGTTCGCCGAGAATTCTGGGGTCACGCCGGGGACGAGCACCTGAGCAACGATGACCTCATCGGTGAGAAGTACTCCGGCATCCGGCCGGCACCGGGCTACCCCGCCTGCCCGGACCACACCGAGAAGGAGACATTGTTCAAACTCCTCAACGCGACCGAGCGCGCCGGCATCCAGCTCACCGAGTCGATGGCCATGCAGCCCGGGGCTGCGGTCAGCGGCTGGTACTTCGGACACCCGCAGAGCCAGTACTTCGTCGTGGGCCGTCTCGGCCGTGACCAGATCGAGGACTACGCCGAGCGCAAGGGGTGGACTCTCGCCGAGGCCGAACGCTGGCTCGGACCCAACCTCGGTTATCAGCCCGAGGACTGAGCACCCAGCGCGGCCCGGCCATCGGGGTCAGTCGTCCTCATCGTCCAGCCGGGCGATGACACTTTCGAGAAGTCGGGCCAGCTCGACGCGCTCACCCTGATCCAGCCCGCGCAGCACATCGCTCTCGACGACATCGGACTCTCGGATGGACTGGGTGAACAGCTCACGTCCCTCCGCGGTCAAGGAGACGAGCATGCGGGTGCGGTTCCCGGCATCTGGTTGTCGCTCGACCAGTCCGCGAGAGGTCATCTTGTCGAGCCGGTGGGTCATTGATGAGGGTGCCACGCTCGTCAGCTCCGCCAAGTGGCTCGGGGTCAGGCAGTCTTCACCGGCCTTGGCGAGGGCCGCGACCACTGCCCACTCCCCCTGGGTGAGGTCGAGATCGGCAAGCTGTCGCGCATACCACTGGTCGAGCTTCTTGGTCACCCCATAGAGCGCGGTGATGACCCGCTGGACGGACTCTTCACCACCGGCTGCGACGTAGGCGGCGACGGCGTCTCGGTGCTGCTGCGCCGCAGACTTCGTGCGTTTGGGCATACCCCAATTCTTGCATGCGTCGTTCGAATGCTAACCTTTCGATATCGAACGTTCGAGTTCGAAGTATTCGGCATCGAAGCCGCCCTCGTGAGGGCTCGGCAAGCCGAGACCCTCCCTCATCGCCACCTGAAGGGGTGTGAACTCGTCATGCGCGCCAAGCTGCTCGTCCTTGCCTCGTCGATCGGAATGCTCGGTTGGGGTGCGGTCCTGCCGTATCAGTACGCGTATGCCGCAGATTCACGCGGCTGGGGAGCGCTGGTGGCCGCCGCCGCCTCCTCCCTGTTCTCGATCGGGGCCCTCGTTGCCGCACCGGTGGCGGGACGGCTCAGCGACCGCTTCAACCCGGTGACCGTGGCGGTACTTGCCCAGCTGCTCGGCGCCCTGGGCGTGGGCGCCCTCGTTTTCGCCGACTCGTCGAAGGCCTTTTTGGCCGGGATGTTCGTCTTCGGGCTCGGCCTCACCGCTGCCGTGCCGGCCAAGCAGGTGCTCGTCCTGCGCTGGGTCGACGGCAGCGACCGCCGTCGCATCTTCGCCTACAAGTTCACGGGCGAGGCGCTCGGCATGGCGGCCGGCGCCTACGTGGCCGGGCACTTGGTGAATCTCAACGATGTCGACGGCCTCGACATCGGATTCCTCACTGCCGCAGCCGGATTCGCCATGTCATCGCTCATCATCGCCCTGGCTGGGCGAGGGCAGGACCTCCACGCCGGAAGTGATGCTGATGCGGGAGTCGACGCGCACCCGAGCGCGCGCGCATCCATGCGGACGATCTTTGCCACCCCAGCCCTGCGATGGACGGCAGTGGTCACCGTGACCTTGGCACTCGGCTTCTATGCCCAGTTCGAGTCCGGTCTGCCCGCCTACGGCCTCACCGTCCTCAACGTGGACACTGCGGCCATCGGTTCTGCCGCCGCCGTCAACGCGATCGTCATCGTCGTACTTCAGGTCATCGTCGTGCGACTCACCGCTCGCCGCAGCGCGCCGACACTGCTCATGGCTGTCGGCGGGATCTGGGTGCTCTCTTGGCTCGTCCTGTCGAGCGCTCAATTCGCGCCCGGTGTGGCTTCCGCCCTGTTTGTCACCACCTTCGGGATCTTCGCGGTGGGAGAGACGATGTACAGCCCTGTCCTCAGCCCGCTGACCGCCTCTCTCGCCCCGCGCGGGATGGTCGGCCAGACCCTCGGCATTTTCGCAGCGTTGCAGACGACCTTCTCAGCGATGGGGCCCCTGGTCGCCGGAGCGCTGCTGGGCGCCGGGTTCGCCACCGGGTTCCTCGCCCTTCACGTCGGGATCAGTTTGCTTGCCGTGTATGCCGCGTGGCGACTTCGCGTCACGCTGCGCCGTACGGACCGTGACCTGTGCGTGGACGACCCGACCCGCACAGCCGCGGACGAGTCTGTCCTCGCCGCGTGAGGTGAGCGGGCGGCATACCGTGCCGTCTTCGTTGGGTCCGCAGATGTGGTCACCTTCTCGACCAAGGTTGCGGACGTTGTCGTATGCCGCCCGCACGCGTCCGCAGATGTGGTCACCTTCTCGACCAAGGTTGCGGACGCCTAGGAGGGTCTCGAAGGTGAGGTGCGAAGCAGTGTCGGCGGCACGGCATACCGTGTCGTTCATGACTCCAGCACTGTCTCCGAGCCGCGCAGCGGACTTCAAGCAGTGCCCTCTGCTGTTCCGCTTCCGGACCATCGACAAGCTCGACGGTCCCCCCTCGCCCGCGGCCGCGCGCGGGACCTTGGTGCACGAGGTCCTCGAGCACCTCTTCGAGTTGCCCGCGGCCGAGCGCACCCCCGAGGCTGCGCTCGCGCTCCTGCAACCCCGCTGGGCCAGCCTCGTGGAGGAGCGCCCCGAGCTCGCGACGATGATCGCGGAGGACGAGACCCTCACCGAGGACGGCTGGTTCACCGACGCGGGTGTCCTCGTGGAGCGGTGGTTCACCCTTGAGGACCCGCAGCGGCTCGAGCCGGCTGAGCGCGAACTCTATGTCGAGACCGAGGTCGAAGGGCTCACCCTGCGCGGCTACGTCGACCGGCTCGACATCGCCCCCGATGGTGCGATGCGGGTCGTCGACTACAAGACGGGCCGCTCGCCGCGAGAGGCCTTCGAGGGCAAGGCGCTCTTCCAGATGAAGTTCTATGCGTTGGTCCTGTGGCGCCAGCGCGGAGTCATCCCCAAGCTGCTGCAACTGGTCTATCTGGGCAACGGCGAGATCGTGCGCTACGAGCCCGACGAGCGCGACCTGCTGGCGCTCGAGCGCAACGTCCAAGCGCTGTGGCAGGCCATCGTGCGGGCCAGCGAGACCGGCGACTGGCGACCCCGAGTGTCCAAGCTGTGCGGGTGGTGCGACTTCAAGGACCTCTGCCCCGAGTGGGGCGGCACTCCCCCGCCGCTACCCGCTGATGCCGGGCGCATGGTCCTCGACCCACGCGTCACCGGAGAGGCGCTCGTCGGCGACGACTGAGGCCAGGTCCTGGGGGGTGAGACCTCGCAGGCTCGGCAGCTGGACGGCTCCGCGCGTGATGGGAACGGGAACGACGTGGGGGACGGCAATGGTCGGCACGCCTGCAGCAACCGCCGAGCGCACGCCTGTCGGTGAGTCCTCAATGGCAATGCAGTCCCGCGCCTCGACCCCGAGCATCCGCGCGGCCGCGTGATAGGGCTCCGGGTGAGGTTTGCCGTGTTCGACCTCATCGCCTGTGACCAGAGCCGAGAAGGTCCCTTCCGGCAAAGCCTCGACAACCGCCGCAGCCAGCGATCGCCACGACATCGTCACCAGAGCATTGGGCACACCGGCCTCCACGAGGGCGGCCAGCAGCTCACGAGCCCCGGGACGCCACGGCACGTGCTCACGCACCTGAGCAGTGACCCGGACAAGGAGTTCCTCGATGATCCGCTCGGGATCCCACGTGATGGGTGAGTTGTCACGGATGAACACGGCGCTGACCATGAGGTCGTTGCCGACGAGCTGGTGCGCGTACTCGTCGGACCACACTCCCCCGTGCTCCTCGACGATGGCGTGCTCGGCCGCGATCCAATAGGGCTCGGTGTCGACGAGAGTTCCATCCATGTCCCAGAGGACCGCCGCAGGCAACGTCATGCGAGGAGTCTACGAATAGGGTGGAGTCGTACCTACGAGGAGGACACGTTGATCGAGCTCGAGGACCTGCCTGAGTTGGAGAACGCCGTGATGATCGCGGCGTTCGAGGGCTGGAATGACGCTGGCGAGGCGGCCAGCGGTGTCATCGAGCACCTGGCCAAGCTGTGGGACGCAGAGCCGGTCGCCGCACTGGATCCCGAGGACTACTACGACTTCCAGGTCAACCGTCCTCGGGTGCTTTCGGAGGGCGGGCAGCGCCGGATCAGCTGGCGCACGACGCGCATTCTCGTGGCGACCAACACCTCTATCGGGCGCGATGTCGTCCTCGTGCAGGGTGTTGAGCCCTCGTTCCGGTGGCGCACGTTCGCCATCGAGCTGATGGAGCTCGCACAGGCAGCCGACGTGACCACCGTGATCACGTTGGGGGCACTGCTCGCGGACGTCGCCCACACGCGTCCCATTCCGGTCACAGCGAGCTCGGACAACGAGGACACGCGCCACCGCCACGACCTTGAGGCCAGCACCTACGAGGGACCCACCGGCATCGTGGGCGTCATCGCTGATGCGGCAGTCCAGGTCGGCGTGAGTTCCCTCTCGGTGTGGGCCGCTGTCCCGCACTACGCCCACCACACGCCCTCTCCCAAGGCCACGCGTGCGTTGGTGTCGAAGCTCGAGGAACTCCTTGATGCGCCGATTGACCACGCCGGACTCGACGACGATGCTCGCGCGTGGGAGAACGGGCTCGATGCCCTTGCCGCCGAGGACTCCGAGGTCGCCGAATACGTTGAGTCGCTCGAGGAAGCACAGGACACGGCCGAGCTGCCCGAGGCCAGCGGGGACGCCATCGCCAAGGAGTTCGAGCGCTACCTCAGGAAGCGTGGCACGCAGGACTGACGAGCCTCAGACGCGCACTCCGAGGAGAGCGTCGAGGGCGCGCCCGAGCACACCTGGCGCGGACGCCTCGTCTCCACCGACGCTGAGCGTCTGATCGGCCCAGGTATCGATGGCCGCGAGCGCGCGCGGTGCATCCAGGTCGTCGGCCAAGGCGGAACGCACGGCCGCCACGGTCTCGTCCGCACTGGGCGCAGTGTTGACCGAGAGTGCTTCGCGCCAGCGCTCCAGCCGGGCCTGCGCAACCGTGAGCAGGTTGGGGGTGTAGTCCCAGTCGGAGCGGTAGTGCTGGGCGAGCAGGACAAGGCGGATCGCCATCGGATCGATACCGGACTCACGAAGCTTGGAGACGAGGACGAGATTGCCGCGAGACTTGCTCATCTTGTGTCCGTCGAGACCCACCATGCCGGCATGGGCGTGGAGGCGTGCATAGGGCTGAACTCCGATGGCGCTTGCTTGAGCGACGGTCATCTCGTGGTGCGGGAAGATCAGGTCGGAGCCGCCACCGTTGATGTCGATCGGGACGTCGAGCCGATCCAGGGCGATCGCCGTGCACTCGACGTGCCACCCGGGGCGACCGGCCGGCAGGCCTTCGAATTCCCAGGACGGCTCACCCTCGCGGGCAGCGCGCCACAGAAGGGGGTCGAACACGCCGCGCTTGCCCGGTCGGTCAGGGTCCCCGCCACGATCGGCAAAGACGGCGAGCATCTGCTCACGCGTCCAACCGGACACCTCCCCAAAACCGGACACCTTGGACAGATCGACATAAAGGTCAGGTCCGTCCGCATCGTCATTGGCCAGCTCGTATGCCGTCCCGCTGGCGATCGTGCGACGCACCAGGTCCGCGATCGTCGGCAGGGCCTCGACGACCCCGACGAAGTCCTGCGGTGGGATGACCTGAAGTGCGGTCATGTCCTCGCGATAGAGGTCTGCCTCCGCGACCGCCAGGTCACGCCAGTCGATCCCGTCGCGGGTGGCACGCTCGAGCAGCGGGTCGTCGACGTCGGTGACGTTCTGCGTGTAGTGGACCTCGTGACCGTTGTCGCGCAGGACCCGGCCCACGAGGTCAAAGGCCACGTAGGTGGCCGCGTGCCCGAGGTGGGTCGCGTCGTAGGGGGTGATGCCACAGACATAGAGCCGGGCCAGCGGGCCGGGCGTGACCTCACGCAGGGTTCCGGAACTGGTGTCGTGCAGTCGGAGACCAACCCCGTCTCCTGGGATGGCGGGCAGGAACGGAGGGGGCCACGAGATCACGGTCGAAGCCTACGACGGACCCATCACATCGCTGGCCACGGGATGGCCGGCCACCCCGGGAGCGGCACAGGGTGGCGTCGTTCGGTGATCAGGTGCTCGGCCCGGGAGATCAGCGCCGCGACCTCGTCAGGGGTGAGCAGGGCAGCCAGAGCCTGGTCCAGACCATCGTGGATCAGGGCATCACGCACCCGTTCGACCCGGCTCAGATCCCGGACAGACAACTCCTTGCCGGCCCAACCCCACAGGACGGTTCGGAGCTTTGCTTCGACGCCGAGACTCACCCCGTGGTCCACCCCCCAGACGGCGTCGTTCATCCGGAGGAGATGACCGCCCTTGCGGTCCGAGTTGTTGATGAGGGCGTCGAACACGGCCGCAGCGCGCACTTCGTCATCCATGGCGTGCGCGACGACAACCTCCTCGCCGTCAGGGGTCTCCCCTCGCAACACCTCGCACCACCCCTGCGGCACCTCACCCGGCGCGACGACGTCCACCACGAGGTCGGGCGCGATGTCCGGCTCGCCCACCCACGCCTGAGTCGCAGCCAGGCCCCAGGGGCCCTCGTGCAGCACGGTCGGTGGAACGACCCCGAAGCCTCCGGCTTCACTGATGAGGTATGCCGCCCGCTCACGTCCCGCGAGCGTCCCGTCGGGGTAGTCCCACAAGGGCCGCTCAAGCGCCACAGGTTTGTGGATCGCGAGCCGGGACTCGTTCTCGAAGGTCACGCGCACGAGGACGGCTCCGTTGGAGGACTCGATGATCCGACCGAGCAGCTCAACCTCACCGGCTGCCAGGAGCGACTCGACGTGGGTCACCACGCCTCAGCGCTTGTAGCCGTTGGAGCGTGGGCAGATGTGGCCGTCGGGGTCGAGGGGCTGACCACAAAAGGGGCACGGCGGTCTCCCCGCCGAAACCAGGGCCTGGCAGCGACGGGCGAAGGCTCGGGCTGTGGTCGGGTCGAGGACGACTCGCATGGTGTCGGCCGGCACGGCCTCCTCGGGGTCCTGGTCGTGACACTCGATGACGATGCTGTTGCGGTCCTCGTCCCACGCCAGGCTCACGGTGTTGACGCGGAACTCATCTTCGATGGGCGTCTCGAGCGCCTCGGTGTCGGCATGGTGCTCAGCCACGGCGTCGGATCCCTCGGGGCCGCCCACGGTGTCAAGTAGGTCCGAGATGCGATCGGCGAGGATGCTCACCTGGACCTTCTCGATCGACACGGACACGATTCGGCCGACGCCTCGGGCCTGCAGGAAGAACGTGCGGCCTCCTGGTGGGCCGACGGTGCCGGCGACAAAGCGCTCAGGCGGGTCGAAGTCACTGATCGCCATGTCCGCAGACTAACCCGAGAAGCCCCACGGCAACTCAAGGCGGTGGGCCTTGAGGAGGGCATCGTCGTCGAGGATCGCCCGCGTGGGCCCGTCGGCAGCAACGACTCCATCGGACAGGACGATCGCGCGCTCGCACAGCTGAAGCGCGAACAGCAGGTCGTGCGTGACCATGAGCACCGTGACGTCGAGCGACTGGATGAGTTCGCCCAGCTCACGTCGTGACGTGGGGTCGAGGTTGGACGACGGCTCATCGAGCACCAGAATCTCAGGCTCCATTGCCAGAACCGTCGCAATTGCGACCCGACGCCGTTGGCCGAACGAGAGATGGTGTGGGGCCCGATCGGCGAACTCGCCCATGGCCACGGCTTCGAGGGCCGTCGCGACGCGTGCCTGCAGCGCCTCGCCGCGCAGCCCGAGGTTGGCCGGCCCGAAGGCGACGTCATCGCGCACGGTGGGCATGAACAGCTGGTCGTCGGGGTCCTGGAAGACGATGCCCACCCGACGACGGATCTCAAGATGGTTCTCGCGAACGACGGGAAGGCCAGAGACCGCGACGCTGCCCGCACCGGCTTCGAGGATGCCGTTGAGATGGAGCACCAGGGTTGTCTTGCCAGCTCCGTTGGGACCGAGCAGGGCCACCCGCTCACCCCGGTGCACGTGCAGGTTGACGCCAAAGAGCGCCTGGTGACCGTCGGGGTAGGCGAACGCCAGGCCCGAGACGTCGAGAACGGGGGTGGTCATGAGGCGTGCACCCAGACCAGCGCGACCAGAGCCAGCCCGGTTGGCACGAGACCACGAGCCCAGTCGCGACTGTGGGCGCTCAGCGGATCGGTGACGGGCATCCTCCCGGTGTAGCCGCGCGACATCATCGCAAGATGCACGCGCTCGCCTCGCTCATAGCTACGGATGAAGAGGGCACCGGCACTCGACGCGATCACGGGCCACCCGCCAAGGGAGCGGGGGGCAAAGCCTCGCGACTCCCTGGCCACCTTCATGCGCTGCGACTGCGATCCGACGACCCCGAGGTATCGCACCATGAACGCGAGGATCTGGACGAGTCGGTCGGGCACGTGGAGGTGCTGCAGGGCGCGCACCAGGTCACGGCTTGCAGTGGTGGTCGCGAAGGCAATGGCCATGAGGCAGCTCGTGGTCGCTGTCAGGAGGAGGACGATCGACGCAGCCACACCATCTCGCGACACCGTGAACGGACCCAGCGCGCGGGTGGGGCCGGTCGCCACAAAGGGCAGGACCAGGGCGAAGATGACGAACGGAGTCTCGACGACGAGCCGGGCCATCACGTGACGCCACGGGACCCGAGTGGCTGCCACCACCGCGAGGGCGATCAGCAGCATGGTCACCTGCGCACGATGCGCCTCGCGAGGCAGGGCCACCACGAGCAGGATGAAGGTCAGGAGCCCCACGAGCTTCACGTGGGCGGGCAGCCGGTGGACGACGGAATCGCCCTCGAGATGGAGGTGCGGCCCGAGGCCAGAGCCCACGTCAGGCGTCGTCGCGCGGGCCGCGACGGCGGAGGAGGTGCATGAGGCCGAAGGCGAGGACGGCGACGACAACAACCCCTACGAGGCCGGCGAGGCCGCCGGAGAGCCGGGCATTGCGCACGCCTGAGGTCCCATAGCCAGCAAAGGGGGAGTCCGAGCTCGCGTGGTGTCCGGCGGCGTCACTGAAGCCGAGGCGATGTGCCACGAACTCCAGTCCGTCCGGGTGACCCGACGCCCAGAACGAGACGACGGTCGCGAGGAGCAGACAGACGCTGAAACCCACGAGGACAAGGCGCTTCGTCGTGACCTGGTTGCGGTAAGCGGTGCTCATGCGTGCATCTCCGACCGGATCTCAAGGGTTCTGGCCTCGACCAGATTGCGTGCCCCGTGAACGAGATCCGGGCGCGTGGCGATGATGCTGCCGACCGCAAGGAAGGTGATGAGCCCCTCGCCGAGACCGATGAGGGTGTGCCAGCCGACCATGGCCGCCACCAGCTCATGGAGGGGGATCGGCGCACGACCACCCACGGCATACAAGAAGGTGAAGGCCAACGCCGCGACGGGAACGGAGACGAAGGCGGCCACCCCGGCAAGGGCAGGAACGGTTGAGAGGCCTCTGGATCGGACCGCCCTGCGCAGTGCGGTGAAGACCAACCATCCGGTCCACACGCCCACGAGCCCCATGAGGGTGATGTTGGTCCCCAGGGCCGTGAGCCCACCATCGGCGAACAGCAGGGCTTGGACGGCCAGGACGACCGTCAGGCACAAGGTCGCGGTCCATGGCCCCACGAGGACTGCGGCGAGGGTGCCTCCGAGGAGGTGACCCGAGGTCCCGGCACCCACCGGGAAGTTGAGCATCTGCGCGGCGAAGACGAAGACGGCCACGAGGCCAGCGAGCGGTGCCGTCCGGTCGTCGAGCTCGCGACGGGCCCGGTTCAACGCGAGGCCGACCCCACCAACTGCCACGATCGCCGTGGCGATCGACGTGGGTGCATCGAGGAACCCGTCGGGGACATGCATGTCGAGGGCCTTTCGGAGTTGCCGTGCCACAGTGTCGTGCCGAGGCTTGTTGCTCATTGTTTGCAACAAGGACTCTAGCCGGTGCCCCCACCGATGGTGTTATCGCCTGCCGGCACGTCGTGGGCAACCTCCTGGTGTGCCCTGATGGCACCGCCCGACGAATTCACGGCCATCACCATCGCCCGCTCCCCCGACCAGCGGATCACCGAGACCGATGCGGGGTCCACATGCACTCGCTGGAGTCCGTCCAGGCCCGCCCCGATGGCGTCGGCGAGAACCGCTTTGATCGGGTCACCGTGACTGACGGCCACCCACACGGCGTGCGGTCCCCGCTCGGCCTCGACCTCGGCATCGATGCGCCTGATCGTGGCAGTGAGGCGTTCGGCCATCTCGGCGAGGGACTCTGCGGCGTACAGATCACTCTCGGGGAAACGCGCTACCGAAGGATCATCCTGCACGGTGCGCCACAACGGTTCTGAGACCAGTTCCGAGATGGGGCGTCCAGTCCACGCGCCGTAGTGGCACTCCCCCAGGTCCTCAACCACCTCAGCCGTTGCGCCGGGCAAGAGAAGTCCGGCCGTCTCTCGGCAGCGTTGCAAGGGGCTGGTGACGAGCCGCGCCACCTCTGTGCCGGCGTCCGCCAACCGAGTGGCGAGGCGAGCCACCTCGCTGCGACCCCGCTCGGTCAGGCCCACCCCTTCGGTCCATCCCGCGAGGACGGCGTCGGCGTTGGCAGTTGAGTGCCCGTGTCGCACGAGCAGGAGCAGAGCCACAACGCCCACTGTAGGCAAGGATGAGCACGTGATCATCGACAAGGCTCTGTATCGGGACGGCAAGCGAGGATCGTGCGGCGATCTGAGCGACGAACTCGACTCCCTGAGGAACGAGGGTGCGGACACGGACTTCCTCTGGATCGGACTCAAGGACCCGAGCATGGCCGAGCTCGAACACGTCAACACCGAGCTCGGGCTCCAGTTGCACCCGCTGGCCATCGAGGACGCGGTCGCGGGGCGGCAACGCGCCAAGATCGAGTTCTATGGGCAGAGCATCTTCGTCGTCCTCAAGACACTGAGCTACATCGAGGCCACGTCCGACATCGAGACCGGCGAACTCATGGTTCACGTGGGCGAGCATTTCGTTCTCACGATTCGTCGGGGCGAGCTCAGCCCCCTCGCCGGCGTCCGCAAAGGACTGGAGGAGGAGCCGGACAAGCTGGCCCTGGGGCCGATGGCGGCTCTGCACGCCATCATCGACCGCATCGTCGACCAGTACCGCATCATCGACGTCGAGGTCGCCCGCGACGTCGACGAGATCGAGGAGGCAGTCTTCTCCGACGGCCTCGTCTCCTCGGACGCCATCTATCGCCTCAAACGTGAGGTGCTCGAGTTCCGCCGAGCGACCATGCCCCTCATCACGCCGCTGCGGTTGCTCTACACCGGTCCTCGCCCGCCCGTGCAGTCCGATGAGCTGCGCCTGCAGTTCCGGGACGTGGACGACCACTTGCACTTTGTCACTGACCGCATCGAGTCCTATGACCGACTGCTCACCGACGTTCTCAGCGCCAACCTGGCCAAGATCTCGGTGCAGCAGAACTCCGACATGCGCAAGATCTCGGCCTGGGTCGCCATCGCCGCCGTGCCCACGATGATCGCCGGCATCTATGGGATGAACTTCGACAACATGCCCGAGTTGCACTGGCGTCACGGCTACTTCATGGCCGTCGGCCTCATGGCAGCTGTGTGTGTGGGCCTCTATGCGACCTTCAAGAGGGTCAAGTGGCTCTGAGGCGGTGCCCGATCAAGTCGCGGTGATCCAGCCGGCACCGAGGGCGAGGAACATGAAGGCTCCGAGCACGACGCGATAGATGATGAACGACATGAGCGAGTTGCTCTGCACGAACTTGAGCAGCCACGCGATCGAGGCGTAGGCGACCACGAACGCGACGACGATGCCGGTGAGGATCGGCCCCACGCCCAAGGTTTTCAACCCGTCGAGGTTGCCGAGCGTCTCATAGATACCGGCTCCAGTGAGGGCTGGGATCGCGAGGAAGAAGGAGAGTTCGGTCGAGGTCACGCGGTCGATGCCGCGCATGAGTCCCGCCGAGATCGTCGCACCGGAGCGTGAGACGCCGGGAATGAGCGAGAAGCACTGCACCAGCCCGATGACCAGGCCGTCCTTGATCGTCAGGGCGTCCTCGCCACGCTGCACCCCGGACTTCGACACCACGTCATGGCGCCGTTCAGCAACCCACATCACCACGCTCCACAGGATGAGCGCGCCCGCCACGACCCACAAACTGCGCAAGGGCCCCTTGATGACGTCCTTGAGCAGCAGCGCCACGATGACGACGGGAATGGAGCCCATAATGACGGCCCAGGCCAGCTGGTAGTCGTGGTGCTCACGCGCCTGAGCACTGCGCAGTCCCCCCACCCAGGCCAGGAGCAGACGCAAAATCTTCTTGCCGAAGTAGGTGAATGTCGCGAGGATCGCGCCGATCTGGATCAGTGCGGTGTATGCCGTGATTGCGTCTGCGTTGACCGGCAAGCCGAGGAGCTTCTCAGCGATCGTCAGGTGGCCCGTGGACGAGACCGGGAGGTATTCGGTGAGACCTTCGACGATGCCGAGGATGACGGACTGGAAATAGCTGAGTTCGACGGGGAGATCGACGGCAGGGATCACGGGGCGGAGGCTTCCTGGGTGGTGGACGGGACAAGCTCGGACATGATCCGCAGGGTGTCGAGACGCTCCCCGATGCTCAGGGCGAAAGGCGAAATGCCCAGAGTCGTGACCCCGGCGTCGGCATAACGACCGATGCGCTCGCCGATGCGTTCGCGCGAGCCGATGAGCGCCGTGGCGTCGATGAACTCGAAGGGCACGGCCTGCGCTGCGTCACGATGCTGTCCGGCGAGGAAGAGCTCCTGAACGCGGGCGGCTTCCTCCTCGAACCCCATACGGCAAGCGAGCTGGTTGTAGAAGTTCTTCTCCTTGGACCCCATCCCACCGATGTAGAGCGCGGAGTATGCCGCCACTGCCGCGGCTCCTGCTTCAAGGTCGTCGGTGACGACCACGGGGACGGTGGGCACGATGTCGAAGCCGTCAAGGGGGTTCTCCGCGGAGCCCTTGCCAGCGGCCTTGCGACCCTTGACGATCGAACCGACGATGTCGCCTGAGTGCTCGGGCGAGAAGAAGATTGCCAACCAGCCGTCGGCGACCTCGCCGGTGAGTTCAAGGTTCTTGGGCCCGACGGCCGCGAGATAGATCGGCAGGTGCTCCTGTGTGGGGGCGATGGTCAGCTTGAGAGCCTTCCCAGGACCATCGGGCAGCGGCAGCGTGAAGTGCTCGCCGGCATACTCCACGCGCTGGCGAGCCAGCGCCTGACGGACGATCTCGACGTATTCGCGGGTGCGAGACAGCGGCTTGCTGAAGCGCACACCGTGCCAACCCTCGCTGACCTGCGGACCGGAGACCCCGAGACCGAGGCGAAAGCGCCCTCCGGAGAGGTGATCCAGCGTGGCTGCGGTCATCGCCGTCATGGCGGGAGTCCGGGCCGGGATCTGCATGACGGCCGCGCCCAACCCGATCTGCTGAGTCGTGGCGCCGATCCACGCCAGGAAGCTCACGGTGTCGCTGCCATAGGCCTCGGCAACCCAGGCAGAGTCGTAGCCCAGACGATCGGCCTCCGCCGCGAGGGTCAGCATGTCTTGGCTCGAGGAGAGCCCCATATAGCCCAGATTCACGGCAAGTCGCATGGCGCCAACCGTAGTCGCGGGGACCGGCGGCAACGTCACCGAGGTGACTCAGTGGCCCTGCGAGTCTCCGTTGCGGGAAGCATCGACCGGACGTGGCTCGGAACCGTGGTCATCGGAACCGTGGTCATCGGACTCGTCGTCAAAGTCCTCGTCGTCGAGACCGGAATAGACGCCATCGTCATCATCGTCATCATCGTCGAGGTCGTCATTGCCCTCGTCGTCGTCGTCGTCGTCGTCCTCGCCGCTGTAGGCGTCCAGCGGCGTCATCTCGCCGAAGGCCTCATACAGCGCGTTGTCGTAGGTCTCGAACGCATCGAGCAGATCGTCGTAGGCGGCCGCCACCTGAGGATCGTCCTCACCACGACGACCTGAACACGCCTCGAGGTGGCGTTCGAAGGCGGAGACGAGGAGGGACAGGGCGGCTCGCGGGTCGGCGCTCATGTTCAGAACGGTAGCGCCTCATGCTTCACAATGGGTCGATGGTCGAATATGAGTATCGGGTCCTGTCCTTTGGACGGGACACCCGCCGGGGCGACATCCGCCGCGAGCTCACCGAACACGCCGAGTACGGCCACTGGGAACTGCACCGCACGCGCATCTATATCGGTGGCGTGACCCGCACCTGGTTGCGACGCAGGATCATCCGCGCCCGCCGTGCCTCCTGACGCTCTCAGCTCGTTTCGATCAGCCGCTGCAGAACTCTGGCACCGAACCGCAGGGAGTCGACCGGCACACGCTCGTTGATGCCGTGGAACATCGGCGCAAAGTCGAGATCTGCTGGCAACCGCAGCGGAGCGAAGCCATAGCCGGTGATTCCGAGCAAAGAAAGGGCCTTGTTGTCGGTGCCGCCGGACAGGCAGTAGGGCAGGACCTCGGCGTCGGGATCCTCCGCCTTGAGCGCCGCCACCATCGCCTCGACCAAGGGTCCTTCAAAGGGTGAATCCAGGGCGATGTCACGGTGTAAGACCTCGATCTCGACCTGCTCACCGACGAGATCCTTGAGGGTCTGCATGAGGTCATCCTCATGACCGGGCAGGAACCGGCAGTCCACGTTGGCACTGGCGTGCTGCGGGATGACGTTGTGCTTGTAGCCGGCGTCGAGCATCGTCACGTTGCTCGTGTCCTGAAGCGTTCCGCGGACGAATCCCTGGGCGCCGCCGAGGTGGTTGAGCAGCTCCTCTGCGTCTTCGTCGGAGTAGCTCACTCCCGTGAGTTCGCTGAGTCCGTCGAGCAGGGTGCGCACCGACGGGATGTATTCGCGCGGCCACTTGTGGGCGGCGAGCCGGCTGATGGCCTCGGCAAGACGGGCAATCGGGTTCTCGTCATTGGGTACTGAACCGTGGCCAGCGCGCCCTGTCGCGGTGAGCCGGATCCAGGCGATGCCCTTCTCAGCCGTCTGCAGAAGGTAGGCCCGCGTCTCTCCACCATCGGCCGTAGGCACGGTGACGCTGTAGCCACCGACCTCGCTGATCGCCTCGGTGACGCCCTCGAAGAGGTCAGGTCGGGTCGTGACGAGGTGGTGGGAGCCCTTGACTCCCCCGGCCTCCTCGTCAGCGAACATGGCGATGACGAGGTCCCGGGGCGGGACGATGCCCTCGCGTGCGATGTGGCGCACACAGGCGATCACCATCGCGTCCATGTCCTTCATGTCGACAGCGCCGCGCCCCCAGATGCAGCCGTCCTTCTCGAGGCCTGAGAACGGGTCGACCTCCCAGTCCTTGGCATCGGCCGGAACCACGTCGAGGTGACCGTGGATGCAGAGCGCGCCGCGCTCACGGTCCTCGCCGGGAATGCGCACGACGACCGAGGCCCGACCGGGGTCCGACTCGATGATCTCCGGGTCGAGCCCGACGTCGCGGAAGAGGGCGGCGACGTGGTCGGCTGCGGCCCGCTCCCCCGGCCCGGAACCGTCTCCGTAGTTCGACGTGTCGATGCGGATGAGGTCCTGGCAGATGCCGACGACCTCGTCCTCGGGGCGGCCCTTCGTGGTCTGCTTCATGCCTTCCACACTAGGACGCGGGGCCGATTTCTCCATGAGCCGGTATGCCGTGTAAAGTTCCGGCACGTTGCAGGGCACCGCATTGCGGAGCTTGGCAACCACCTCGTCCGGGTGGCGGAAATGGCAGACGCGCTAGCTTGAGGTGCTAGTCCTCGTATAGAGGGTGGGGGT
>JBDSIV010000095.1:0-19550 GCA_039917755.1 Knoellia sp.
GCGGCCAGGGGTGAGCGAGGCGCTGATCCGGTCACCCGTTGCCCTGTTGCCGACCTGGTCGTGGGTCTGCAGATAGGTGACCAGTCGCCGCCCGTCCAGGGTGTCGACGTCCACCGGCTTGCCCCACTCCCGGTCGCGGAAGGTCGACCACGAGCCATCGTGCAGGAACCCACGCGTCAGGACGTGGGCGAGGACGTCGAGTGGTCCACCGTCGGGCAGGGTGCGCGTGCCACCACCGAAGTCCTCGTAGTAGCCCTGCGTCTCACCGGTGAGGGCGACGTGAAGTCCGTGGTGGATGTCGTCGGCCCACTGAGCCGTCATCCCCAGACCGCCCTCAGCCGTCGGCGCGACCATAGAGGTGTCGTTGAGGTCGCTCTCGGCGATGAGCTCGAGCGGGCGACCGAGTTGATCCGCCAGCGCCGCAATCGAATCCGAGAGTTCAGCGAGGAGGTGTCGCTCCCCCTCATCGACCAGCGCATGCACCGCGTCGAGTCGCAGCGCATCAACATGGAAGTCGCGCAACCAGCGCAGCGCGTTCTCGACGAGAAACGCCCGAACCTCATCGGACCCGGGAGCATCGAGGTTGACTGCAGGCCCCCATGGAGTCAGGTGGGACTGCGTGAAATAGGGACCGAACCGTCCAAGGTAGTTGCCGCTCGGCCCAAGGTGGTTGTAGACGACGTCAAGGCACACGCCGAGGCCGCGCGCATGGCAGGCGTCGACAAATCGCTGGAAGCCTGCCGGACCGCCAAGGGCGTCGTGGACGGCGTACAGGTCGACGCCGTCATAGCCCCAGCCCCACCGACCGGGAATCGCCGCGACCGGAAGGACCTCCACAACCTCGATGCCGAGGTCGACGAGGTGGTCGAGGCGCTCGACCGCCGAATCGAAGGTGCCCTCATCGGTGAACGTCCCGACGTGCAGTTCGTAGATCACGCCACCCAAAGTGCCAGCGCCATCGCGAGGTCCACGCCAGTCCGTATCGGCCCACTCGTGTCGCGACACATCGAACCACCGGCTCGGGCCGTCGACCCCGTGCGGCTGCCACGCGCTGCGCGGGTCAGGAATCGCAGGCTCCTCGCCGTCAAGCAGAAAGGCGTAGTCGAAGGCGGCGTATGCGGTGTGGTCGCCTTCCCAGCGCCACCAGCCTGCGTCGCCGCGCACCATCGGCTCCCGCGTGGGTAGCTCGCCGGGTGCGCCGAACTCAAGGTCGACGCGTGAACTCGCAGGTGCCCAGACCGAGATCATGACTCCCTCACCATCAGAGCAACTGGCAGATCGCGGAGGAGGTCAACCAGAGGTGCATCGCCCTGGAATACGTCAGTTCTGCTGTGGGACAGGAGATTCCGCCACCTTCCCTCGGGCAGTGAGGCACTGGCCTCACCGAATCCACCTGAGGCCGCCAGACGATCCGCCTCGCGTGTCACGACAGCAACCACGTCACGCGGAGGTCGGCCGCGCGTGAAGGCGACGGCATGAGGCGTGCCACAGTCCATGCCCCCATAGGTCGCGCTCTCACCGATGAACCACTCCGGATGGTCGCGCCGGAGCCGAAGCGCGGTCGAGGTCACGAGCAGCTTCTCGTCGTCGAGGTCACGCGGGCGCTCCCCCGCATCCAACCGGCCCAGCCGTTCCACACGCTCCACGTAGTCGACGGCCCCGCGGTTGTCGGGGTCCACGAGAGTGAGCACCTGCAGTTCGGCGCCCTGATAGACGTCGGGTACACCGACGGTGAGGAGCTGGAGGAGCTTCTGGCCGAGGACGTTGGCGCGCACCGAGGCGCCATGCAGCGACAGCCAGGTCTCGGCGTGCGTGGCTATTGAGGGGTCCGCAACGATCTTGCGTGCGAAGCCCACGACTGACGCCTCATAGTCGGCGTCACCGTCGACCCATGCGGTGTGGTCCTTGGCCTCACGGATCGCCTTGAGCGCATAGACCTCAATCCGGTCCGGCGTGATCGGCCACGTGCCGAGGACGGTCTGCCAGAGGAGGTATTCGGTCGCTGCATCAACTCGCGAGTCTCTGTGTGCGGCCGCGAGATCCGACGCCTCCTGCACCCACACCGCCCAGTCGTGGGCACTCTCGGCGATCGTCATGAGTCGTGCTCGCACGTCCTCGGATCGCTTGGTGTCATGGGTCGTCAGCGTCGTCATCGTCGTCGGCCAGGTCGCGAGCTGGCCCTCGACAAACGCCTGGAAGTCATCGGCGCCGATGGACAGGTGCGCCGGGTGCCCACCCACCTCGTTGGCTCCGGACATCCGGAACCAGCGATAGAACGCGGTGTCCTCGATCCCCTTGGCCATGACCGGCCCACAGGTCTGCTGGAACCGTACGACGAACTCGTCGACGAGGGCAGAATCGGCGCCCGGAGGCCCGTCACCCCGGGCAAGCGCCAGGAGTCGATCGAGGTTGGGATGGGCCCCCGGACGGAGCGTGGCCCGGGCCCGGCCTCCGGCGGCATCCAGCACGGCGAGTTGCTCCTCATCCACGGGCTGGCCCGGCACGATATAGGCGCGATAGCGATCCATCGCCACGAGCAGGGCCATCAGGGCCTCGCGCAACAGGTCGGGGTGCAGGTCGTCATGGATCTGGTGCGCCAGCCGGCACATCCGGTTGATCTCGGCTCCCAGCACATTCTCAACGACGTCGCGCTTGGAGGTCTGGACGACGTCGTCCAGGGACTCGCGGCCCGGAGCCTGCTCTGCCCACAGTTGATCCAGCACATCGACACCGTCGGCCGACGTCATCACCTGTTGGATCCGCAGCAAGGTGTCGTAGCCCGTCGTCCCGGCACATCGCCATGTCTGCGGGAGCTGCTCGTCGCCCTCAAGGATCTTCTCAGCGACGACCCAGGCGTCCCCGGTCGCGTCGGCAAGCCGTGCGAGGTAGCCGCCCGGGTCGGCCAACCCGTCAGGATGGTCGATCCGGAAACCGTCGACGGCTCCCGCGTGGAAGAGGTCCAACAACAGTTGGTGCGTTGAGTCGAAGACGTCAGGCAGTTCGACCCGCACGGCGATGAGCGACGTGACGTCGAAGAAGCGCCGATAGTTGAGGTCGCGACCACCGTCACGCCAGTGCGTCAGGGCATAGTTCTGGGCCGCGACGAGCTCGGACAGCGCCAAGTTCTCGGTGCCCCTCGCAACCGGAAACTCGTGGTCGTAGTAGCGCAGGACGGTCTCGTTCGAATCCGCTCCGCCGTCGCACGCGACCACGAGTTCGCCTGCCGTGAGTGCCTGATCGAGCGTTCCTCCAAGCACCGGCATGAGGACGCGGTCGTGCCGCGCCTCGCTGAGATCTGAGTCGCACTCCCCGGCGCTGAACTCCCATTCGACGTCGAACCATTGAGCGAACGTGGAATCGCGCCCCTCTCGCAACAGGGACCACAGGGGTGCGTTGCGCCAGGTTTGCTCCGGCACCGTCATGTGGTTGGGGACGACATCGACGATGATGCCCAGCCCGCAGTCATGCGCCGCAGCGACCAGACGGTCGAACGCCTCACGACCGCCGGCCTCGGCGTTCAATGCCGTGTGGTCCACGACGTCGTAGCCGTGCGTTGACCCCGGCGCGGGTTGCAGGATCGGCGACAGATAGAGGTGAGAGGCACCCAACGACGCGATGTATGCCGTTTGCTCGGCTGCCGCGTCGAAGCCGAACCCACCGTGGATCTGGAGTCGGTAGGTGGAGCTGGGCACCGCGCGCCGGGAGTCGCGCACGACGACGGGAGCGGTCGGCATACGCATTAGGTCACACGCTCCGAGGTCGCGGCTCCTGTCGGAACCGTCGTGATCACGCGGGGCGTGCGCAGGACGACGACCGAGCGTGGCCCGACGTTGATGACGGATCCGGCCTCGTGCCAGCCGGGGTCGACAACGTCAGCGCACGTGTCGATCTCGGTGAGCCAGCGCTCTCCCCATTCGCTGCTCGGAATGGTGAACAGCGCCCCCTCGTCGTCGGGGTTGAAGAAGATGAGGAAGTCGTCATCGGTGATCATCTGGCCACGGGTATCGGGCTCGTGGATGGCGCCACCGTTGAGCCACACCGTGATGCGCAGGGCGTCACCGCTCCAGTCCCCCTCGGTCATGGGCTCTCCGGACGGTCTCAGCCAATAGATGTCGCCCATCGTCGACTGGCCACCATGCTCCGCCGAGCCGGCAAAGAAGCGGCGACGACGGAAAACGGGGTGCTTCTGGCGCAGCCGCACGACTGCTTTGGTGAATGCGAGGAGCTCGCGCTGGTCCTCGTCGAGGTCCCAGTCGACCCAGGAGGTCTCGTTGTCTTGGCAGTAGACGTTGTTGTTGCCACCCTGGGTGCGCCCGATCTCGTCGCCGTGGCTGATCATCGGGACGCCCTGGGAGAGGAGCAGGGTGGTGAGGAAGTTGCGGATCTGGCGAAGCCTCAGCTTCTTGATCTGGCCGTCCTCGGTGGGGCCTTCGACGCCGCTGTTCCACGACCGGTTGTGGTTCTCGCCGTCGAGCCCATCCTCGCCGTTGGCCGCGTTGTGCTTCTCGTCGTAGGAGACGAGGTCCCGCATCGTGAAGCCGTCGTGAGCCGTGATGAAGTTGATCGACGCGATGGGTTTGCGCCCACTCTGCTCATAGAGGTCGCTCGACCCCGTGAGGCGAGAAGCAAACTCTCCCAAGGTCGCTGGCACGCCGCGCCAGAAGTCGCGGACGGTGTCGCGGTACTGGCCGTTCCACTCGGTCCACATGGGCGGGAAGTTGCCGACCTGGTAGCCGCCGTCGCCGACGTCCCACGGTTCAGCGATGAGCTTGACCTGGGAGATGACCGGGTCCTGCTGGATGATGTCGAAGAACGCCGAGAGCTTGTCGACCTCGTGGAACTGCCGGGCGAGGGTGGCCGCGAGGTCGAAGCGGAAGCCGTCCACGTGCATCTCGGTCACCCAGTAGCGCAGCGAGTCCATGATCAGCTGGAGAACGTGCGGGTTGCGCATGAGCAGGCTGTTGCCGGTGCCGGTCGTGTCGTAGTAGTGCTGCTTGTTCTCGTCGACGAGGCGGTAGTAGCTCGAGTTGTCCAGCCCGCGGAAGCAGATCGTCGGGCCCATCTCGTTGCCCTCAGCAGTGTGGTTGTAGACCACGTCGAGGATGACCTCGATGTCGGCTTCGTGCAGGGTCTTGACCATCGCCTTGAACTCGGTCACCTGCTGTCCGCGCTCTCCCTGGGCATAGGAGTTCTGCGGCGCGAGGAACCCGATCGTGTTGTAGCCCCAGTAGTTCGTCAGTCCCTTGGCCTGCAACGAGGTGTCCTGGACGAACTGGTGCACCGGCATGAGCTCGATGACGTTGATGCCGAGCTCCTTCAAGTGGTCGATGATGACCGGGTGCCCGATGGCGGCATAGGTCCCGCGGATCTCCTCGGGCACGTCCGGGTGAGTCATCGTGAGGCCCTTGACGTGCGCCTCATAGATGACGGAGTCGTGGTACTCGTGGCGCGGCGGCCGGTCGTGGCCCCAGTCGAAGTAGGGGTTGATGACCACGCTGAGCATCGTCTTGCCCAGAGAGTCATCGGTGTTGCGTTCGCCCGGGTCGTTGAAGTCGTAGGAGAAGAGCGACTGGTCGTTGCTGATCTGGCCCTCGATCGCCTTGGCGTAGGGGTCGATCAACAGCTTGGACGGGTCGCATCGATGCCCCGCCTCCGGGTCGTAGGGACCGTGCACCCGGTAGCCGTAGCGCTGACCCGGCTGCAGACCAGGGAGGTAGCAGTGCCACACAAGATGGTCGATCTCTGGGACCGAGATACGGGTCTCGACGAGTTCTCCGTCGGGTCCGTCGTCGATGAGGCAGAGCTCGACGATGTCGGCAGCCTCACTGAACAGGGCGAAGTTCACCCCGCTGCCGTCATAGGTCGCACCCAGGGGGTAGGGGGTTCCGGGCCAGATCTCCATGGCCGCCTTCCAGTTCACGTCGTCAGTCAGGTCTCCTCACACAGGACGGCCGCGGCCTACGTGACGCGAGCGACAGCTGTCCGAGGACGCTGCTAGGTAGGGTTCGCGCAGTGGTCCAACCTACCGAACCCTGGACCCCTTCCATGTCACCCCCGGAGGAACATCTCGTGAGCAGCACTCGCACCGCCATCGTCACCGGAGCCGCACGCGGCATCGGCGCCGCGACCGCACGTCGCCTGGCACACGACGGGTATGCCGTCGCGATCGTCGACCTTGACGAGTCGGCCTGCGAGGTGGTCGCCTCCTCGATCCGTGAGGCCGGGGGGTCGGCGATCGGCGTGGGGGTGGACGTGACCGATGCCGAGCAGGTTCAAGCGGGTGTGGCGCGGGTGGCCGATGAGCTCGGCGCCCCGGTCGTCCTCGTCAACAATGCCGGCATCATCCGCGACAACCTCATCTTCAAGATGAGCGAGTCCGACTGGGACTCGGTCATCAACGTCCACCTCCGTGGGGCCTTCCTCATGACCAAGGCGTGCCAGGCCCACATGACGACCGAGAAGTTCGGGCGCATCGTCAACCTCTCCTCGTCCTCGGCCCAGGGCAACCGTGGCCAGGCCAACTACTCCGCTGCCAAAGCGGGGTTGCAGGGCTTCACCAAAACCCTGGCCATCGAGCTCGGCAAGTTCGGCGTGACGGCCAATGCTGTCGCCCCGGGCTTCATCCAGACCGACATGACCGCTGCGACGGCAGAGCGCATGGGAGTCTCCTTCGAGGACTTCCTGGCGCACGCGGCCTCGCAGACCCCGGTGCAGCGAGTAGGCCAGCCGGAGGACATCGCCGCGACCATCTCCTTCCTCTGCTCCGACGAGGCGGGCTTTGTCTCGGGTCAGGTCATCTATGTCGCCGGTGGACCCCTCGACTGACGCCTCTGAGACATCTGAGGTGCCTGACATGAGTGACGTGGCTGCCGTGAGCGACGTGGCTGCCATGGGCGAGCGTGACCGCTCCCTCGACGTCGCCAAGGGATTGGCGATCACAGCGATCGTCGTGTCCCACGTCCTGCGTGGCCTGGCGGGGCCGGACACCATTCCCCGACAGTCGACCGCCTTCCTCGAGCTCGACGACGCCCTGTATGCGTGGCATGTCGCCGTGTTTGCACTCTTGGCGGGCGTGTTCCTTCCAGCCGGTGTCGAGAAGCGGGGCCGCTTGGCCTACCTCCGACCGCGGGTCATCCTCTTCGCCTACCTCTATGTCCTGTGGACGATTCTCCAGGCCGGCGAGAAGCAGATCGAGGCGAGTCTTCGGGGCGACCCCGTCGACACCGGCGGTTTCCTGCAGTCCTTCGTCACGGCATACGGACAGCTCTGGTGGCTCGCGTTCATGGTCCTGGCGTCGGTCGCAGCCGTCGGGGTGCGCCCGTGGGCCAGTCGGCGCCGCGCGGCGATCTCGACGGCGGCCGTGGGCGTCATGGCACTGGCTGCGTGGGGGTGGACGGGTCCGTGGGTCTTCGAGGAGGGTCTGGCCCTGCTCCTTTTCTTCTGGATCGGCCTGCTCGCCGGTCGGGAACGCCTGACGCGCCTCACCACCTCACGGCGGACGCCGTGGATCGCCGCAGTCGGTCTCGTGGTGGGTCTGGCCCTGCTCGTCGTGGCCGATCCCATGCCACCGAGCTCGTGGATCGGCCCACGCTCGGCCGGTGGCATCGCACTGGGCGTCTTGACCTCCACCTCCTTGTGCGTGGGCGTCGTGGCGATTGCCGGGGTGCTGTCCCGCACCCCGTTGGTGCGGCCAATGGGCCTGCTTGGCGAGCGTTCGCTCGAACTCTTCCTCGGACACATTCTCGCCATCGCAGCTACCCACGCGGCGTTCGACCGGCAGGGCATCTCGAACCTTGGTGTCCAAATCGTCGGCGCGGCTGTGGCCGGGCTGGCCCTCCCCCTCGGAGTGTGGTGGCTCGGTCGGCGCCTCCACTTCCCCTGGCTCTTCACCAGCCCCTGGCGCTGACCCCTCCAGTCGCTGTGGTCAAAGACCCAGGTCGCGGCCGATGAGCTCCTTCATGATCTCGTTCGTGCCGGCCCAGATCTTGTGGACACGGGCGTCCTTCCAGGCGCGAGCGACGCGGTACTCGTTCATGAACCCGTAGCCACCGTGCAGCTGCACACACTCGTCGAGCACGTCGCACTGCACCTCCGCAGCCCACCACTTCGCCTTGGCCGCGTCGACCGCCGTGAGCTTGCCCTCGGCGTGCGCGACGACGCAGTCATCGATGTAGGCCTCGGTGACCTCAACCTTGGTGACGAGCTCGGCGATCTTGAACTTGTTGTGCTGGAAGGCGCCAATCGGCTGACCGAAAGCCTTGCGCTCCTTGGTGTACTCGATCGTCTCCTCGAGGATCTGGCGACCGTTGGCAATGTTGGCGATGGCGTTGCCGAGGCGCTCCTGCGGCAGCTTCTGCATCATCGCGATGAAACCCATGCCGGGTTCGCCGAGCAGACGGTCACCGGGCACGCGCACGTTGTCGAAGAAGAGCTCCGAGGTGTCGGACTCGGGCTGACCCACCTTGTCGAGCGGCTGGCCCTTGGTGAAGCCCTCGTCCTCGGCCTCGAGCACGAACAGCGAGATGCCCTTGGCCCCCTTGGTCGGGTCGGTACGCACTGCGACGACGGCCAGGTCGCACTGGTGGCCATTGGTGATGAAGGTCTTGGAGCCGTTGATGATCCAGTCACCACTGCCGTCGTCGGCCTTGACCGCGGACGATTTGAGGGCAGCGAGGTCGGAGCCACCGGAGGGTTCGGTCATGCCGATCGAGAGGATCTTCTCGCCCGTCACGACGTGCGGCAGCCAGCGCTCCTTCTGCTCCTGGGTGCCCAGAGCCACGATGTAGGGCGCGGTGATGTCGGAGTGGATGCCGAAGCATGAGGACGTCGCGGCGTTGAACTTGGCGAGCTCCTCGGCCATCACCGCGTTGAAGCGGTAGTCGGTGACCTCGGCGCCACCGAACTCCTCGGGGATCCCCAGACCGAAGAACCCCTGCTTGCCCGCCTCGAGCCACAAATCACGCGGGATGGAGTGCTCGCGGATCATCTCCTCGGCCCGAGGCTTGAGGGATCGCTCGACGTACTCGCGCACAGAACTGCGGAACGCCTCGTGGTCGTCGTCGTAGATGTTGCGGGGCATGACATTCCTCCAAGGAAATCTGGGTGACTAAGCGCTTGCTTAGTCAAGCCGGAGTCCGGCATGCTGTCAAACATGTCTGCCACCACAGGAGCACCTCGGTCTGAGCAGAGCATCCTCGCGACCCTCGAGGACTCCGGCGACACCGCCGGGGCCACGGCGGTTCGGCTGATGATGGCTGCAGCGGACGCGTTCTCCGAAAGGGGCTTCCACGCAACCACCACTCGTGACATCGCGTCCCGGGCCGGGCTCTCCCCCGCCGGGGTCTACGTGCACTTCTCGTCCAAGGAAGACTTGCTCTTCCAGCTGAGTCGGCGCGGACACCAGACCGCCCGCGACCAGCTCGTCGCGGCCGCGCAGGCCGCCGCCTCGCCCACCGACGCGTTGCGATCGATCATCGCTGGCTTCTCCACGTGGCACGCCGAGCACCACCAGCTCGGCCGGATCGTCCAGTACGAGTTCCGTCACCTCACCCCCGATCACCGCGCCGCCGTGCTCACCCTGCGCAAGGAGATCGACCAAGTGGTGCGTGGCGTCCTCACGGACGGTGTGGTGCAGGGCGACTTCGACGTCGACGACACCTCCACCACCGCGCTCGCTCTGCTCTCTCTGGCAGTGGACGTGGCCCGCTGGTACTCCCCCGAGATCCGCCGCACTCCCGAAGACATCGGGCGCACGAACGGCGACCTCGCGGTCCGGCTGGTCACCCGCCGTTAGGCTCTCCCACCATGACCGACACCGGAGGACACGGAGGCTCCCCCTCGATTGCCCACCCCGACTACTGGTGGTACGTCGCACGCACGGACCTCCTGCACGCCGCTCTGAGCCAGTTCGCCGAAGGGCGCACCACGGTCCTCGACATCGGCAGCGCTGATGGCCCGAGCGCAAGTTGGCTCCATGACGGTGCGAGGCACCTCGCCTCTCTCGACATCGACCCGCGCGGACTCCGCGCCAATGGCGTGTGCGGCTCAGCTCTCTCCCTACCGTTCGCTGACGCGAGCTTCGACATGGTGTCGGCCTTTGACGTCATTGAGCACTGCGACCCCGAGGCCGAGGCGTTGGCGGAGGTCGCTCGTGTGCTCCAGCCCGGCGGAACGTTCCTCATGGCCGTTCCGGCCTACCAGTGGGCCTGGACCGACTTCGACGTGGCGAATGGGCATTTCCGCCGCTACACCAAACGCCGGGCCGTCGCGGCAGTCGAAACAGCCGGATTCCAAGTCGATCGGTCGACCTACGCCTTCACCTCGGTCTTCCCCGGGTTCGTCGCCGAGCGGGTCGCCCGCAGGTTGCGCGCCCGCCAGCACAGGCACGCAGCGCCAGCCGATGTCGTCGACGTCCCGCAGGTGCCCCGAGCACTGCACCATGCGCTCATGGGACTCACGAAGATCGACCGCGCAGTGCTTCAGCGCGCCAATCTCCCCTTTGGCAGTTCGATCTTCCTCGCTGCGACCAAACGTTGACGCGCCCCCGCCACGTGACCAGCGCGTGGGCAGACATCCACGATCCAACCCAGTCGAACTAGGGTCCGGAGCTCACCGAAAGTGACGGAGGCGGAGCACATGGGCAACCTGAGTGGAAAACTGCAGGAGATCTACGACGAGGTGCTGGCCCGCAACCCCGGCGAGACCGAGTTTCACCAGGCCGTGAACGAGGTCTTGGAAACACTGGGACCGGTCGTCGCAAAGCACCCCGAATACGCCGACTCCGCCGTGATCCGCCGACTCTGCGAGCCCGAGCGCCAGATCATCTTCCGGGTGCCCTGGGTCGATGACGCCGGCACGGTCCAGATCAACCGCGGGTTCCGCGTCGAGTTCAACTCCGCCCTCGGCCCTTACAAGGGCGGTCTCCGCTTCCACCCCTCGGTCTACCTCGGTATCGTCAAGTTCCTCGGCTTCGAGCAGATCTTCAAGAACTCCCTGACCGGCATGCCAATCGGCGGCGGCAAGGGTGGGTCCGACTTCGACCCCAAGGGTCGCTCCAACGGCGAGGTCATGCGTTTCTGCCAGGCCTTCATGACAGAGCTCTACCGCCACATCGGCGAATACACCGACGTTCCCGCCGGTGACATCGGTGTCGGCGGCCGAGAGATCGGTTATCTGTTCGGCCAATACAAGCGCATCACCAACCGCTACGAGTCCGGAGTTCTCACCGGCAAGGGCCTGACTTGGGGCGGCTCCCAAGTGCGCACCGAGGCCACCGGCTACGGCACCGTCTTCTTCACCCAAGAGGCCTTGCGCGCCCGCAAGTCCTCCTTCGACGGCAAGCGCGTGGTGGTCTCCGGCTCCGGGAACGTCGCGACCTACGCCATCGAGAAGGTGCACGAGCTCGGTGGCACCGTGGTGGCCTGCTCCGACTCCTCGGGCTTCGTCGTGGACGAGAAAGGCATCGACCTCGAGCTGCTCAAGGAGGTCAAGCAGGTGCGACGTGCCCGCATCGCTGACTACGTCGAGTTGCGGGGCAATGGCTCTTCCCATGCGGAGAACGGCCGCCTTTGGGAGGTCCCCTGCGACATCGCGCTCCCCTGTGCAACGCAGAACGAGCTCGATGAGGAGGACGCTCTCGCTCTGGCCCGCAACGGATGCGTCGTGGTGGCTGAGGGTGCCAACATGCCCTGCACCCCCGAGGCGGCACGCGCTCTGACCGACGCCGGCGTGATCTTTGCCCCGGGCAAGGCGGCCAACGCCGGTGGAGTGGCCACCAGTGCGTTGGAGATGCAGCAGAATGCCTCTCGCGACTCCTGGACGTTTGAACACACCGAGGAGCGACTCGCCGACATCATGCGCGGCATCCACGACACCTGCCTTGCGACCGCCGACGAGTACGGCAGCCCCGGTAGCTATGTCGCCGGCGCCAACATCGCCGGCTTTACCCGGGTGGCAGACGCGATGCTCGCCCTCGGCGTCATCTGAGCAGTCCTCACCACGTCCCAGCCACCATTGGCTCCAGTTGTCCGACCAGTTCACCGACCCTGTCGTATGCCGTGTCGTCAGTGTCGTTGTCCATCGACAGGATGATGTGGTCAAGTCCGACGGCCGCAAGGGTCGAGTAGTACTCGACCGCCTCGTCCACCGACTTCACGGTGACACCACTGGACGAGGTGTCACCGGAACGCCCCAGCGTGAGACGCGACAGGGCCGTCACCTCGATCTCGCGCGGGTCCCTGCCCACGTCGTCGCAGTGCCCTCGCAGGACCGCGAGCCGCCCGGCCATGGCCTCCTGGCCGGCGTCGAACAGGTTGCACGCATCTGCGTACTTCGCGACCAGCCGCAGCGTCTTCTTCGGCCCGCTACCGCCGATGAGAATGGGGATGCGACGCAGCGGCGCAGGGCTGTTGAGGGGACGTTCGAGCGCAAAGTGCATGCCGGCATACGGAGTCTCATCGCCGTCAAACATCTGACGGGTGATTTGCAAGGTCTCCTCAAGCCGCTCAAAGCGTTCTGAGACAGCGGGATACCGCACACCGAGCCCCTTGTGCTCCTCCTCGTTCCACGCGGCGCCGATGCCGAGCCAGGCGCGGCCGCTCGAGAGAACGTCCAGGGTGGTGACGGTCTTGGCGAGGAGGCCCGGGTGCCTGTAGGTCACACCGGTCACGAGCGTGCCGAGCTCGATGCGCTCGGTGGCCCCGGCGGCATACGCCAGAGCGGTGTAGCCCTCGAGCATCTCGGCCTCGGGCGGACCGTTCATCGAGATCTGGAAGAAGTGGTCCATGACCCAGAGCGAGGCCATGCCTGCACCCTCAGCGTTCTGGGCGATACGTCTGAAGGTGGGGCCAATCGATGCAGGAGCATCCGGCCAGGAAAAATTGGAGACCTGCAGTCCACAGCGCATGACCTGATCCTGCGCACAACGACGTCGCCACGCAAGGGCAGCACAATGGCGTCGTGCGAATGTTTGCCGCCATCGTCCCCAGCCCGACGGCTCATGCTGACCTGGAGACCTTCGTCGAGCCACGGCGCGAGGTTGAGTCGCACCTGCGCTGGACTCCCTCTCACCTCTGGCACCTCACGCTGTCGTTCATGGCCGACGTACCTGAGGGCCTGGCCGATGACGTCATCGAGGCTGTGGCTGTCGCGTCCGCCGGACGCGAGTCCATTCAATTGCAACTCAGGGGTGCTGGCGTTTTCCCCTCGCCGGACGTGGCGCGGGTCGTGTGGATGGATGTCCGATCCTGCGCCGACGATGGTCTGGCCGAGTTGGAGGCGCTGGCTCTCGGGGTTCGCCGAGCCAGCAGTCGGGCCGGCGTCTCCCCGGCCGGCGGCGACTACCGACCCCATCTCACCCTGGCGCGTTCACGCCACCCGTTCGAGGCGACGCACTGGCTCAGGGTGATGGACGCATATGCCGGTCCGTCCTGGACCGCGCAAGAGGTGACGATTTTCGCGTCCCACCGGGGAGCAGCAAGGGGCAGACCGCACTACGAGCCAGTAGCGGTCTGCCCCCTCGGTGCCGCGGTCAGTCGCGGGTGAGCTTGCGGTAGGTGACGCGGTGCGGACGAGCCGCGTCCGCACCGAGGCGCTCGATCTTGTTGGCCTCGTACGCCTCGAAGTTGCCCTCGAACCAGTACCAGTTGCCCGGGTTTTCCTCGGTGCCCTCGTAGGCAAGGATGTGCGTTGCCACCCGATCGAGGAACCACCGGTCGTGGCTGATGACCACGGCACAACCGGGGAACTCGAGCAGGGCGTTCTCGAGGGAGCCGAGCGTCTCGACGTCGAGGTCGTTGGTCGGCTCGTCGAGGAGCAGCAGGTTGCCACCCTCCTTGAGGGTCAACGCGAGGTTGAGGCGGTTGCGCTCGCCACCGGAGAGCACGCCAGCCTTCTTTTGCTGATCGGGGCCCTTGAAGCCGAACTGCGAGACATAAGCGCGTGAGGGGATCTCGACCTGACCGACCTGGATGTAGTCATGACCGCCGGAGACGGTCTCCCAGAGGTTCTTGTTGGGGTCCAGGCCCCCACGGCTCTGGTCGACGTAGGAGATCTTGACAGTCTCACCGATGTCAACGAGGCCGCTGTCGGCCGGCTCAAGACCCACGATCGTCTTGAAGAGGGTGGTCTTGCCGACGCCGTTGGCGCCGATGACACCGACGATGCCGTTGCGGGGCAACGAGAACGACAGTCCGTCGATGAGGACGCGGTCGCCGAAGCCCTTCTTGAGGTCCTTGACCTCGATGACCTTGCTGCCCAGACGCGGACCCGGCGGGATCTGGATCTCGTCGAAGTCCAGCTTGCGGGTGCGGTCAGCCTCGGCCGCCATCTCCTCGTAGCGGGCGAGGCGCGCCTTGGACTTCACCTGACGCGCCTTGGCGTTCGAGCGCACCCATTCAAGCTCGTCGGCGAGACGCTTGGAGAGCTTCTGGTCCTTCTTGCCCTGGACCTGCAGACGCGCCTGCTTCTTCTCGAGGTAGGTCGAGTAGTTGCCCTCGTAGGGGTAGGCGCGACCGCGGTCGAGCTCGAGGATCCACTCGGCCACATTGTCCATGAAGTAACGATCGTGAGTCACGGCGACGACGGCGCCCTGATAGGCGGCAAGGTGCTGCTCGAGCCACAGGACGGACTCGGCGTCGAGGTGGTTGGTGGGCTCGTCGAGGAGCAGGAGGTCGGGCTTCTGCAGGAGGAGCTTGCAGAGCGCGACACGGCGGCGCTCTCCACCGGAGAGGACCGTGACGTCCGCGTCCGGCGGCGGGCAGCGCAGGGCGTCCATTGCCTGCTCCAGCTGGGAGTCGAGGTCCCAGGCGTCGGCGGCGTCGATCTCCTCCTGGAGTTTGCCCATCTCGACCATGAGGGAGTCGAAGTCCGCGTCGGGCTCACCCATCTCCTCGGAGATGGCGTTGTAGCGGTCGAGTTTGGCCTTGATCTCGCCCGCGCCCTCCTCGACATTGCCGAGAACGGTCTTCTCCTCGTTGAGCTCAGGCTCCTGCATGAGGATGCCCACGCTGTAGCCGGGAGTCAGCCGTGCCTCACCGTTGGAGGGCTGGTCGAGACCGGCCATGATCTTGAGGACGGACGACTTGCCGGCACCGTTGGGTCCGACAACACCGATCTTGGCACCCGGCAGGAACGACAGCGTGACGTCATCGAGGATGACCTTTTCGGCGTGTGCCTTGCGGGCGCGCGACATGACATAAATGAACTCGGGCATGGGGCAAGGCTATCGACTGCCTGCCCCATACCCGAATCCATCCACGGTCAGGCCGCTACCTCACCTGACTCCTGCGAGCTCGTGATCTCGCCCGTGTCCTGATCGACGGTCAGGTAGTCGTCCCGCTCGGCATCACCGAACCGTGCGGGCTCTTCCTCGGCGCCGAAAGCATCATCCATCCGGTCGCCGGATCCGTAGGAGGGCTTCGCCACCTTCTCGTAGACCGCCTGCCCCCAGGACAGGTCGTGCCCAGCGATGTTCGCGTCGATGTTGACCGACGTGCCGTAGGACTTGTCCTCACGCTGGAAGTCGCGGACCCGCAGGCGCCCGTGCACCACCACCGGCTCACCCTTGGAGAAGGACTTCACGACGTTGGCGCCGAGGTGGCGGAAGGCATACACGGTGTAGAAGGCGGTGTCGCCGTCCTCGAATGCGCCCGGCTGCCCCGAGATGGGTCGCCGCGGGGTCGAAGCGATCCGGAACTTCGCGTAGGGCTGTCCGCTCTTGCCGACGCAGACCTCGGGGTCGGCGACGAGTCGTCCGTGGACAGTCACGTTGGTGTCCTGCATGGCAGATCCTCTTCTGGTCGGGCACCACTCGTGCGGTGCGTTGGGACCAGCGTCAGGAGCCGAGGAACGGGCGGCAACCGTCGCCGAACGATCTGTGGACAACCCACCCTGAATTGCCGCCCTGTGGACGACGAGCAGTGCTCCGCCGAGCTCAGACTTTTGCGGCAGCCTCAAGGTGCTTGCGCGTCTCGCGGTGGCGCTCAAGGACCTCGGTGACCGGAGCAAGAATGCGCTCATCGGCCACGGTCGAGATGGATTCGCGCAGTCGGCCATTGATCACGGCGCCCCGGCGACGTGCTCCGATGCCTGCAAGGAAACGCGACACCAGAGCAAGCAGCAGCCCGGCGAGGGCCCCACCCACGAGGAGGACGAACGGCCAGGGCAACGGCCCCCACATGGGCGTCTCGATGCTCGGGAACTGGAGCCAACCCAGCACCCACAGGATGACGAACCACACCAGGCCGGAGAGGACGGCAAGTCCCAGCAGGATCTGGATGATTCCGACGACACGCCACCACACTGGCGTGCGCGAGCGCAGAGAGGTGTTGATCACCGCCTGGTCGAGGGCATCGGACATCGCCTGGCCGGGCGGAGTCGCCGCCGCATCGATCGCGTCGCCCCAGGGGGTGGGCAGCGTGGACCCAGCCTTGTCGGCGAGGCGGCGGGTCGCGAGATCAACGGCTGCGCGGGCCGCAGGAGTGGGTGGCGGCAGGGACGAGCGACCGAGCACCGCACGCACGTCGGCCTGGGTGACACTGATGTCACCGCGTCCGGCGTCGAGGCGCAGGCGCCGAAGAGGCTTGGGGCGCAACTTCTGCACCCAGCGGGTCATCGGCCACCCGGTGTGACTGACCGCCTGCATCGCGTAGTCGCGCTCCACGGCCCTGACCACCACGGGGACACCTGCAGCACGCGCGAGTGCGTCAACGAGTTCTCCCTCACCCTTGGCCGCGATCCTGGGTTCGGTGTCGGCCACGGCAGTGCTCAGCGCAGCCGCGGACTGACGCACGTCGGCGGCCAAACGCGATCGGGCTGCGTTGGAGCCCGAGACAGCGTTGCTCAAGCGCTGCCCGAGCACATCGAGGCCCAAACCTGTGCGAGCGGACGTGGGGATGACGGTGGCATTGGGGATGCCGTCACGGGCCATGAGCCGAGTGAGGTCAGCGACGCACTGCTCGATCTCACTCTCGCTGAGTCGGTCGACCTGGTTGAGGACGACGACGGTCACAGCGTCATGGGTCGCGAGCGCCGAGACGTAGTCGTCGTGCAGGCGCGCATCGGCGTACTTCTGCGGGTCGGTGACCCACACGAAGACGTCGACGAGTTCGAGCACTCGCTCGGCCTCCACGCGATGGGCACTCTCACGGGAGTCGAAGTCCGGCAGGTCAAGGAGCACAAGGCCGTCAAGGCTTCCGATGGTGCCAGCCAGACCCTTGCTGCTCTTGGCATTCTTGGCAGCCTTGTCGTTCGCATTGGCCAGCACATGGTGTCGAGTTGCGACACCAAGCCAGTCCAGCAGCGGCCCGGGCTCCTGGTCACCCCACACAGCTGCGGTGGGTTTGGACGTCGTGGGGCGGCGCGCACCGACGGTGGCCACGTCTGTGCCGATGAGCGCGTTGAACAGTGAAGATTTGCCACTGCCGGTGGCTCCGGCAAGCGCAACGACAGTGTGACCGCCAACGAGGGCGGTCCGCTCTCCCACCTTGGTGACGACGGACGTCGCCCTGGTGACGGGCGCGTCAGGCAGTTCGGACCCGCCCGACTCGATCGCTGACGCCAGGGACGTTGAGGCCGCGGCCAACGACTCTGCGGACACGGTCTTGACGGTGGCGCTGCCCATTTTCATGGGGCTCATGCAGACACCTCACGCACGCGGGCCGCAGCCGCGTGAAGCGCAGCGGACTGCTCTGCGGTGTCACCCACGGCGGCGACAGCCGCGGCATACCGTTCCTGTTCGGCTTGATAGAGCCCGGACACGTGCGTCAGCAGACTCTGCCGCGCCTTGGTCGCCATGTCGCGGACGGCCTGGTCGCCGAAGATCGCTTCGAGTACGCGCTGGGCCAGCACGGACGTGCCACCGGCGATACCGAATTCGGCGCCGGTCAGGCCGCCCGTGGCCGCAAACGAGACGAGCATGAGGAACAGTCCGATCCCATTGACCCCGTATGCCGCGATGCGGGCGTTCGTGCGCCGGTTGCCGCCTTCGTTGCGGACGATGTCAAAGACCTCGCCCTGCCACTGGCGCACCATCGACTCGACGCGCGTGGTGAAGTCGGTTGAGGGCTTGGCCAGCTCAGGGTGCGCTGCCAGCAGCGCCTCGCCACCGGGGAGCCGGCGCCACTCGCGAGCGGTGTCGGCGGAGGCAGCGCTGGCGTGGGACACGAGGAGATTGGCCACGCCGGACTGGAGGGCCTCGCCGAGGTCCTCTGCAGGAGCAGGCTGACCCTTGACGGCCGCGGTCAACTTGTCGCGCCATTTGGACAGGGTCGACTCGATCTGCCGGAAGAACTCGCCGGTGCCCACGAACTCCTGCCAGCGGGCGAGGACCTCTCCGCGCAGCAGGGTGCCGTCGGTCATGCCGTCCTTGACCCCGTCGATTGCGCGCCCGTAGTTGCTGGTTGCGGCACCAGCCAAACCGTTTGCGGCAGAAGCCTGCTCGTCGGATGCCTCAGCCAGCGAGGTGGTGCGTCCCGACAGTGATCCCATGGCGCCCTTGAGCGTCTGACTCACGACGACGGAGCGAGCTCGAGCATCTCCGGCGAGTGCGTCGAGCCATGACTTGAGGCGACCCATCGACTCGGCGGGAAGGAATCCTTCTGGGGTGAGAATCGACTCTGGGACGGTGAAGATCGGTGCCGTGGGCAGTCCTTGCTCGCGCAGCATCGAGGCCAGGTGGGGACGGATCTCCTCGACCGCCTCGGGCGCGATCCGGTCAAGGACAATGGCCACGGCCGTACCTCGCTCGGCCGCCGTGCGCAGGAGGTCCCACGGGACGGCGTCGGCATAACGGGCAGCAGTCGTGACAAACAACCAGAGGTCGGCCGCGGACAGCAGCTGTCCCGCGAGCTCACGGTTGGCCTGGACGACCGAGTCGATGTCAGGTGCGTCGAGCAGAGCCATGCCCGACGGCAGGGAATCCGAGTCCACAAGGCGAACCGTGCCGGGCGCCGACTCCTCACCTGGACCACCGGTGACTCGGGCGAGGCTGGGCAGGATGCGCTGATCGGCAAACCATGTGCGGTCCTCGGGGTGGTGCACGAGCACGGGACTGGTGGTCGTGGGCCGCAGCACGCCGGAGCGGCTGACTTGTGCGCCCACGATCGAGTTCACCAACGTGGACTTGCCCGCGCCGGTTGAACCGCCGACCACCGCGAGGAGCGGGGCGTCGATGGAACGCAGTCTCGGGAGCACGTAGTCGTCGAGTTGCTGGATCAGGTCTTGGCGCACAGCGAGCCCTGCGGCTTGCCCGGGGGTGCTGAGCGGGAGCACGGAGGACTCCACGGCATCGCGTAGTCCGGTCACGGCCTCGACAAGGACATTCGCCTCGGTCGCTTCGGTTGTGGTCACGGGCTCAGCCTAACGAAATGGCGTGATGCCGCGCGCCGACGTGCCGAGCGTCCACCCAGTGGTTGAGGCGCGTTGAGCCACCGGCAGGGAGCAGGCGTCGGATTCACTAGACTTGGGAGTCGATCAGCCCTCGTGGCGCAATGGATAGCGCAGCGGCCTTCTAATCCGCAGGTTGCAGGTTCGAGTCCTGCCGGGGGCACCAC
>JBDSIV010000096.1:0-9046 GCA_039917755.1 Knoellia sp.
TTCCGCGGCAAGGATCGTGCGGTCGCCTTTGGTGTGTGGGGCGCCGTCATGGCCGGCATGGCCGCGGTGGGTCCACTCCTGGGCGGATGGCTCACCTCGAGCTTCGGCTGGCGCTGGATCTTCCTCGCCTGCGGGCTCCTCGGAGGACTCCGTGTTGCCGCCGTGGCCAGCCGACTCGAACGGCCCGAGACTGTGAGGCAGTGAGTACGGTCGGGCCATGGAGCCCGAACAGCTCGACAACGACCGGCACGAGACCGCTACCGAACGCCTTGACCGGAACTGGGGCGAACTCCTCCAAGAGCTGCGAGTCACCCAGACCGGCGTTCAACTCCTTGCCGGGTTCCTGCTGACCCTGCCCTTCCAACAACGATTTGCCCTCATCACGGACCACCAGCGCACGGCCTATCTCATCGCCCTCGGATCGGCCATCATCGCCACCACCTTGTTGGTCGCGCCCGTGAGTGCGCACCGGCTGATGTTCCGTCGCCACGCCAAGGCTCAACTGGTTCGCCTGGCCGATGCCTCTGCCCGGGCCGGCCTTGTCATGCTCGCCATCAGCATCTCATCGGCGACCTTTTTGATCTTTGACGTCGTGGTGGGACGCGGCCTCGCCCTGGCTGCCACGACCATCGCGGTCATCGTCTTCGCCGTGAACTGGTTGGTGGTCCCGCTCACCTTGCGCTCGCACCTGGAACGCCAATCCTCACCACCACGGTGACCTGCGAAGTCTCGCCGTCGGTCCCTGTCAGCGGCAGATGGTGGGGGCGCCTCACGTTCCTCCCGCAGCACCCCGTCCTCAAGTCGCACCCTTGGATCCGGAAGGGCCCGCATCTTGGTCGGAAGAGCGGCCCGCTTCACTGTGCCGACGAGACACCGAGAAAGGGTTGCCCAAGGTGGTGGCGGCCAGGTTCCAGTACGCACAGGTTGTGTTGTTGAGACGCACGGACGGGACCTTCGACCCTGCCTCCCGCACTGACTCCGAAAGAGCATGGATTCATGGAAACCAACACATCACACCCGTCCCCCACACCCACCCACGCCGACACCCAGGTGAGTTCACCTGACGAGACGTGGGAGATGCTGCGCCAAGGCATCGTGGGCCGGCTGGCCGTCATCCACGACGGAGTCCCGGACATCTTCCCGGTGAATTACGTCGTCGACCACGGCACGATCGTCATCCGCACCAGCGGCGGCACCAAGCACCAGGCAGCTCGCAACCAGTTCGTCGCCTTCGAGGTGGACGGTTATGACCTCGACAGCGGCGAGGCCTGGAGTGCGGTCCTCAAGGGTCGTGTCACCGAGGTGACAGCCGTCGACGAAGTGATCGAGGTGATGGCTCTCCCCCTGGATCCCTGGGAATCCGGGACCAAACCGCACTTCCTGCGGATCACACCGGGCACGCTCACCGGGCGCCGGATCCGCGTCTCCGGGGGCTCACGACACCGCTGATTGGTGGGTGGTCTTCCTGACGTGAAGGACCGCGATCGGACAGGTGCGATGACTGTTGTGCAGCAGCGACTGACTCACCGAGCCCAGCAGCAAACCGGCGAAACCGCCGTGTCCACGACTACCCACAACGATGAGCTGGGCCTGTGCCGCTGCCTCCAGGACCACCTCTGGTGCGTACTGACGCTCAAGGACCTTGTGGACCTCCACGTCGGGGAACCTGTCGACCCAGGGTGCGAGGGCGTCCTCAAGGGCGCCGCGCGCAACGGACTCGAACGACTCGTTCATCCCCTCGCTCACCCACGCGGTGGACATCTCACCGGGAGCGTCGAGCCACCACCCGTGCACACCCACGACGGGGGCGCCCAGAGCTGACGCTCGTTCGAACGCGAACTCGAGGGCGGCCCGGCTCTCCGGGGACCCGTCGACCCCCACCACGATGGGTGCAGTCGCCGCCCCAGAGAACTCTCGGTCGACCACGACGACGGGGCAAGAAGCGTGGGCGACCACCTGCGAAGAGGTGGATCCGCCCACGAGCTCGCCCACGACGCTGTGCTTTCGGCGGCCCACGACCACCAGCTCAGCGGTCTCCGACGCCTTGACGAGGACAGCAGCCGGCGTGCCCACCGAGCCAGTGATGGTGACGTCGAGGCCCGGTGCCCGAGTGCTCACGTAGGTGCGGGCTGCCTCATGCAGCCCATCGGTCAGGCCCTCGGGCCACGTTGCGGAGCCGAAGCCCAAGCCGGAGGCATCGGCATACGGGATGCCTTCCGCGGCCACCACGGTGAGCGGCAGGCTCCGGCGCTCGGCTTCCGCTCGAGCCCAGTCGAAGGCCGTGTCGTCCCCTCTGGAGTCGAAGCCCACCACGATGGGCTGAAGTGGTGCGTTGGTGTCCATGAGGTCCTCATCGTTGTGGAGTGATGTGCCCTCCAAGACTCCTTGCGAACCAACGTGCGGCACAGGGCCTTTGGTCCCTTCGCACGGATCTCCAGAAACCGGACGATGGGACCATGAGTTCGACCTCCGGATGCCTCACCGCGTCGCTGCGCACGGTGGCTGCGCAGCTCGACCGACCATTGCGCGTCGTGGCCAGCGGCAATGCCGCCGTCCCGTGGGCCCTCCTCGAGGTCCTTGACGCCGCGGTCCCACGCTACGAGCTGTTCATGCTCAACGCTCCTCACGGCATACCGCTGCGACCCGGGGTGGCCCACGTGACGCCCTTCGTGGGGCCGGGGATGCGCCGCACGCCGGGACTGTCCTATCTGCCGGCACGCCTCTCCCATGTTCCGCACATGTTCACGACTTCCTTCGTGCCGGACGTCGTCCTCGTCACCACCTCCACCCAGATTGACGGCCGGTGGTCCCTCGGAGCTGAGGTCAACATCCTTCCGGCCGCCATGTCCGCCTGCCGTTCCGCCGGCGGGCTCGTGTTCGCCGAATCCCGCGCCGACATCCCGTTCACCTACGGCGACGGGGACGTCTTCCCCGACGATCTCGACGGGGTCCTCCAGCCATCGTCCCTCCACCGACAGCAGACCCACGCGGCCCTCACGCCAACGGAGGAGGTCGACCGCATCGGAGACCGCGTGGCCGCTCGCGTCGCGTCCGGAGCCACCCTGCAGCTGGGGATCGGCGCGATCCCCGACGCCGTCGTGCCGCACCTCACTGATCGCCGCCAGATCGGGCTCTGGAGCGAGATGATCTCCGACGGCATCCTGAGTCTCCACGATGCCGGCGCGCTCGATCGGGATCGAGAACTGGTTGCGTCCTTCGCGGTCGGCTCACCCGCGCTGATGTCCTGGCTCCACCGGAACCCGCAGGTCCGGATGCTGCGCACCGAGACGGTGAACAACCCTGGGCGGATCGCCGCCAACCCACAGATGACGAGCATCAACACTGCCCTCGCGGTCGACCTGTTCGACCAGGCCAACGGCAGCCACGTCGGCTCGCGTCTGCACTCAGGCTTCGGTGGACAGTGCGACTTCGTCGTCGGCGCCATGGACTCCACCGGGGGCCAAGCCATCATGGCGCTGCGCTCGTGGCACCCCAAGGCAGACGTCTCCACCATCATCGGGTTGCTCGAGGGGCCGGTCACGTCGTTCCAGCACAGCGCGGTCATCACCGAACACGGAACGGCCGAGATCATGGGGTGGAATGCTCAGTCGCAGGCCAAGCACCTCATCGAGGCCGCAGCGCATCCGTCGGTGCGCCGCGACCTCTGGGAAGACGCCGCGGAGCTCGGCCTCGCCTGAGCGCGCGGTGGCCTGGAGGGCAGGGACCAAATGCCCTGTATGCCGGGTGAAGCCTCACCCAGGATGGGTGCAGCAAACGAAACGAAGGGTTGGACCAGCCATGTTGGTTTCAGAGGTCATGACCACTCTAGTGGTGAGCATCCGTGCAGACGCGCCCATTCAGGAGGCCGTTGAATTGCTCCATGGGCGACGGATCAGCGCCCTGCCCGTCACCGATGCCGAGGAGCATGTCATCGGCATCCTGTCCGAGGCGGACGTCCTGCGACAGCCCCTGCAGCCAGATCCGCGTGCCCATCTTCGGCCCGCCACGATCGTCGATCCGCCGCTTCGCACGGTCCTGGACGCGATGTCCTCCGACCCGGTCTGCGCCTCGCCGCGGACCGACTGCGCCGAGGTGGCCAAGACCATGGTCGACGCCGGCTGGAAGAGCCTGCCGGTCGTGGACGACAGCGGCCGGCTGGTGGGAATGGTGAGCCGCAGTGACCTCGTCCGCTCGATGACACGCACGGACCGTGAACTACAGGAGTCGCTGATCCGGGCCTTCTCGCAGGCGGGCCACCCCGAGTGGACCGCCACCGTTCAGGCAGGCCACGTGATGGTGGACGCGTCGGATGGACCGGTCCAGGCCGCCCTCGCTGTCGTTGCCACTGTCGAGGGCGTTCGGGGTGTTCGGGTTGGCCCTTGACGCGCCTTGCCCCCACGGTCAGGTGCCGATGCGGTCCTGACGTGGCGCGTTGCTCGCGACGTAGACAGCGGCCTGGGTGCGACGCTCCACCCCCATCTTTGCCAGCACTGAGGTCACGTAGTTCTTGACTGTCTTCTCGGCCAGCGACATCGTCTGGCCGATCTGCCTGTTCGTCAGGCCCTCGGCGATGTGCAGAAGGATCCGTCGCTCCTGCGGCGAAAGCTGGGCCAGGCGGGGGTCATCGACCGTGTGTCCCCAGTCGGCCCGCAGCCGGGAGACGACATCGGCGTTGAGGAGGCTCTCTCCCGCTGCGACCCGCCGGATCGAGTCCACGAGGTCAATGCCCCGAACGTCCTTGAGGAGGTAGCCGGCGGCTCCAGCCATGACCGCCGCCTTCAACGCATCGTCGTCGTCATAGGACGTGAGGATGAGTCCGGCCACCGACGGGTCGACCGAGCGGACATCCCGGCAGACGTCGATGCCTGACCCGTCGGGCAATCGGGCGTCGAGGACCATGACGTTCGGGCGCAGGGCAGGGATGCGCCGGGTCGCCTCGCCGGCCGTGCCCGACTCCCCCACCACCTCGATGTCGCTCTCGAGCTCGAGCAACTCGCGCAGCCCGCGCCGAACCACCTCGTGGTCATCCAACAGATAGACACGAACCATGGGACACATCCTCCGCCTCTTGTTCAACCCAGCCTACGGCCCAGCCGTCAGGGGTCGGTGGGTTCGTCAGGACGTGCCCGCCTCGCCGCTGGGCACGCGCCAGACAAGTCTCGTGCCAGAGGGTTCACCGGGCTCCAGCTGCAGCGAGCCTCCCCGGTGCTGGGCGCGCCTCGCGAGGTTGTCCAAACCGGATCGTCGCGTGCCGGGCGGGAGTCCATGGCCATCGTCGACGACGGTCACGGTGACGTCACCAGTGAGGTCCCCGGCGACGTCACCGGTGAGCTCGCTGATGACCTCGACTGCGACCTGCACCTGCGTGGCTCCGGCGTGCCGGGCGACGTTGCTCAGACCCTCTCGCAGGACGGCGAGGACGTCCACGGCAACGGTCTCGGAAAGGTCATCCGTGCGACCGGTGAGCCGCAGCTCGGGCGGAAAGCCAAGAGTCACCGAGGCATCCCTGCAGATTGCCGTGATCTCACTGGTGAGAGCGCGCGCGCCGACCTGACGGTGCAGCCCAAAGATCGTGTGCCGGATGTCCTTGATCGCCGAGTCGATGTCATCGACGGCTCGGTCAAGCCGTTCTCGCACCACCTCATCGCTCACCCGCGCGGCGGACTGAAGAGACATCCCCGTGGCGAAAAGTCGCTGGATGACGTGGTCGTGCATGTCACGGGCGATGCGGTCCCGGTCCTCATACCGCTCGACTCGCGCCCTCTCGGTTTGGGCGCTCGCGGCCACCAGCGACACCGTGAGTCGTTCGGCGAAGGCGCTCAGCTCGTGCAGATGGCTGGGCCGCTCCTCGGCAGCCCAGTCGACGACGATCAGCCCGAGGGGCGCTTCGCCGAGAACCAGGGGGGCCGTGGACCTCGTCCCTGTGGATCCGTGCGTCTCGACCCGGGCACTCTCGGGCTCGCTCAGCATCGCCGCGCGAAGACCGACCTCGCCGACGGACGTGCCGACGGCCGGTCCAACGTCCGTCGAGGCGATGACGACGAGGTCGGTGCCCTGGGTGAGGGCGACGAAGCACGAAGATGCCTCCGTCAACTCGGCCACCCGGTCTGCGACCTCCGCGAGGACCACCTCACGCGCCTCGCCGGCGAGCAGGCCCTGCGTTGCACGGGCCGCCACGTCTCCCCAGAGTTGTTGTGTCCTGGTGCGGTCGTACAACCGGGCGTTCTCGATCGCGACACCGGCCGCGGCCGCGAGGGCCACGAGGATCGCCTCGTCGTCCTCGCTGAACTCCTTGGCGTGCCGCTTGTCGGTCAGGTAGAGGTTGCCGAACACCTCGTCGCGGATGCGGACGGGCGCGCCCAGGAAGCTGGTCATCGGCGGGTGGTTCGGGGGGAAGCCGTACGACTTGGCGTGTTTGCCGATGTCCGTGACTCGCTGAGGTCGCGGACTCGTGATGATCAGCCCGAGCAACCCATGTCCGCGGGGCAGCGTGCCAATGGCGTCACGCTCCTCGTCGGTCAGCCCGTGAGTGACGAACTCGATGAGCTCCTCACCGCCGGGCCCCAACACCCCCAGGGCGCCGTAGGTCGCGTTCACCAGTTCGCACGCCGAAACGACGATCCGGTGGAGGACGTCGGCAAGGTCGAGGTCGGAGCTGACCGCCACGACTGCGTCGAGCAGCGACGACATCCGCACCTGCGACTCGCGAGCACTACCCGCGCGTGCCCGCAGCTCCTCAAGGAGATCGTCGAGCTGCATGGACGAGGCCGACCACAGCGAGGCTGAGGTTGACCCAGCAGGGTCCTGGGGGGTCTGGCCTCGCACGCGCTTGTCGGCCATTCGTTCAGGGTATGCCGACTGGCCCCATACTGCAGTCGAAGGGTTTGCATCAGGTGTGAACAAGGACCAATTGCCCTCCACCCGAGCGCTCGGTTGGGGAACGTTGGTGGCATGACGACCATCGCGCCTGCACCCGACCCGACCGTCATCGATCTCGACAGGGTCGATGCCTGGTGGCGAGCTGCGAACTACCTCTCCGTCGGCCAGATCTACCTCAGGGACAACCCGTTGCTCCGCTCCCGCCTGTCGGCCGCGGACATCAAGCCGCGCCTGCTGGGGCACTGGGGCACTGGGGCACGTACCCGGGTTGAACCTCCTCTGGGCCCACCTCAACCGGGCCATCCGACGTCATGACGCGCCGACACTCTTCATCGCCGGCCCCGGCCGCGGTGGCCCCGCCGTCGTGGCCAACGCCTACCTCGACGGCACCTACAGGGACCTCTACCCCAGCATCACGGACGACGTCGCCGGGCTCACCCGACTGTTCCGACAGTTCTCGTCGCCCGGCGGATCCCCAGCCTCGCCTCCCCGCACACCCCCGGATTCGAGCGGCGGCGGGCGTGCTGGAGCGCACGAATGCGAGGTTGCGAGCGAGCGCCGTGGACCCCTGATGGAGGAGCCCACACCGGACGTTCCCGTTTCCGCGGCCAAGGCCCTCGCCCAGCCTGCCCCTCCTGAGCCGCGCACACCGGAAATGGCACCGACCAGGCCGACACTCCTGCGCCGTGAGGGTGAGGCCGCCCTGGCGGTCGCCCTCGCTGTCAGCCTGCTCGCCTTCGGCCTCCCGCGGGTCGCAGGGGTGAGCTGGCGTCAGATCGGCGATGTCCTCTCATCCGTGACCGCGCTCGGGACCGCACTTCTCACGGCTGTGTGGCTGGCAGGACTCTGGCTGCACACCATCGCGCTGTCGGCCGCCCTTCCCGGACTCAACCACCGACGGGCGTTCTTCCTCAACATCACGGGAAGCGCGGTGTCGAACGTCCTACCCCTCGGCGGCGCGGCTGGCTCGGCGATCAACCTCTTGTCCGCCAGGAGGTGGGGCTTCAGCACGGCCGACTTCCTTCGCTGGGCACTGGTCACGAACATCTGGGACGTGTTGTCCCGGCTCGTGGTCCCGGGGATCGCCCTGACCTGGCTCGCGCTCGACGGCTCTCCCTCCCGAGCGATGAGGGAAGCAGGCCTCGGTGCTTCCGGCCTCCTGGTGGGTCTCATGGTCTTCACGATCGCGGCGCTCCGCACCGAGTCATGGGCACGGCGAGCCGGTGGGCTCGCCGATCGGGTGGTGCGCCGAGTCGACCGACTGCGGCCGCGCGGATCGTCCTATGCGTCCATGGCGGTGACCGCACAACATTCCGTGGCCCAGCTCATCGCCGGTGCCTGGGTTCGGCTCACGATCGGAAAGGCGGCGTATGCCGCGCTCCAGGCCGTCCTGCTGTGGTTGTGCCTGCGCTTGTTGGGCGCCCAACCTCCCCTCGCGATCGTCTTCGCCACCTTCGCCGCGGAGCGTGTGCTGTCCCTCGCCGTCATCTCGCCCGCAGCCACGGGGATCGTCGAGCTCGGCATGGCGGGCTTCCTGGTTGCCTCGGGCGTGGACCACGCGACCGCCGCCGGCAGTGTGCTGCTCTATCGGATGTTCGTCGTCGGCATGGAGGTTCCCGTTGGTGGCGTGCTGCTGGCCTGGTGGTTCGGTCGACGGCTCGTGCTCAGGACCCGACGGCTCCCTCGGGGGGTCGCCCATGCCGTTGCTGATACCAACCGGCGTAGGCCGCGACAGCCGTCGGCAAGGTCATGAACACGTGCGCCTCACCGATGCGTTCGAGGAACCCGCCGCGTTCCAGGTCGGCCCGCAGCTCGTGCTTCACCCGGGCCAGGGCCAGCACGATCCCCCGGCGCCGCAGCTCGTCGTCGAGACTCACGAGGGCATCGAGTCCCGTGATGTCAATGGTCACGTTCGCCTCGGCATTGAGGAGAAACCACTCCACCGGTGTGCGCGAACGATCCACCGCGACCAGCGCCCGCCGGAGGAAGTCCTGGGCGTTCGCGAAGAACAAGGGTGAGTCGTAGCGGTAGACGACGAGCCCGGTCACGGGCTCCGCCGTCGGGTAGTCGTCCATGTCATGCATGCCCGCAAGTCCGGGCACGAAGCCGAGGATTCCGTCGTGAGGACGCGCCACCCGGTGGAGGAGGTCGAGAACGGACAGGCCGA
>JBDSIV010000097.1:0-9961 GCA_039917755.1 Knoellia sp.
GGGGATGCCGGTCGCGGCGGCGAACGCGGCGAGGGCGTCCTCCGCGCCCGAGTAGTGGACGCCACCACCAGCGACGACGAGCGGACGGCGAGCGGCGCGCACGGCGTCCGCGACGGCCGCGACCCGCGAGGCCTCCGCCGGCGGGCGGGCGACGTGCCACACCCGATCGGCGAAGAGCTCGACCGGCCAGTCGAAGGCCTCGGCCTGCACGTCCTGCGGCAGCGAGATCGTCACGGCACCGGTCTCCACTGGGTCGGTGAGGACGCGCATGGCCGACAGCAGCGCGGACGGCAGCTGCTCCGGGCGCATCACCTCGTCAAAGAAGCGCGACAGCGGACGGAAGGCGTCATTGACAGTCACGTCACCGGCATACGGGGCTTCGAGTTCCTGAAGCACCGGGGCGGAGACGCGCGTCGCGAAAGTGCCAGATGGCAACAGCAACACCGGAATCCGGTTGATCGTCGCGAGTGCAGCACCGGTGAGCATGTTCGTCGAGCCTGGTCCCACTGAGGCCGTGCAGACCCACGTCTGCAGTCGGTCCTTCTGCTTCGCGTAGCCGACAGCGGTGTGCACCATGGCCTGCTCGTTGCGGGCCAGGACATAGGGCAGGTCGGCGCTCGCACCCCGGGAGGTCGCCCGCAACTCCTCCTGAAGCAGCGCCTGGCCGATGCCGGCGACGTTGCCGTGACCGAAGATCCCGAGGCAGCCGACGAAGAGCCGCTGCCGCTCGCCATCACGCTCGGACCACTGGTGGCCCAGGAAGCGGATCGTTGCTTGGGCGACCGTGAGTCGAATCGTCTGCGTCATTGCTGCTCCATGCCTTTCACACCCAGGTCTCTCGCACCCACGCATGGGCCGGGTCGTCGGCGATCAGCCAGGCGCGTCCGGTGCCCGGCCCTGCCATGACATTGAGGTAGTACAGGTCGGCGTCCGGAGCCGCCATCGCCGGACCGTGCCAGCCATGAGGGACGAGCACGACGTCGCCGGTGCGGACCTCGGCCAGCACGTCGATCGGACGATCATCGGTGCCATACACCCGTTGGTAGCCCACCGGATCCGTGCCCCGCGGGTCGGTGGAGCGCGTCTCGAAGTAGTAGATCTCCTCGAGCTCGGACTCCACACCGGGGCGATCCTCGTCGTGCTTGTGCGGCGGCCACGAACTCCAGTTGCCGGCGGGAGTGATGACCTCGCAGACGAGGATGCCGTCGGCGTCGAGGACAGGGGGCAGTCCGAAGGCGCGCACCTCGCGGCTCGCGTTCCCCGCGCCGCGCTGCTCCGGTCGAGCTTCGTGCGCCGCGATGCGTCGCGGCTCCCGGTGCGTCGTTGCCTGCGCTCCGCACAGCGCCACCCGCGCCGGGCCGGTTCCGCTGTTGCGCACCGTGATCGTGCGCTCTCTCGGCAGGTATGCCGTGTCGCTGGGTCCGTCAAAGACGCTCGCCCGTCCGCCGAGCGAGATCGACTCGGAACCCTCGATGTCGATCGTCACCGCACCGACGAGAGGCACGACAACGAGCTCTTCGGTGCCCGTCCCATGAGTGAGCACTCCGTCGTGCGCCAACTCGGCCACGCGCAGGCTCGTGTGTTGCCAGCCATTGATCTCGTTGGTGATGACGACGGTGAAGTCACCAGCCGCCGCCTCACCGAGGGCGCGCACCCACCGGGCGTTGTCCGCTCCGCTGCTCATGACGCACCCCCATGGACGAGTCCGGCGGCAATGTCGACCGCCGCGGCCACGTCGTTGTCGGGGGGATAGAGCAGCGCCCGCCCGATGACGAGACCGGTCACAGACGGGAGGGAGAGCGCGTCGGACCACGCGGCATACGTGTCCTGTGGGTCGCCCTGGGGGTCGCCACCGAGCAGGAGCGTGGGCAGGGTTGTCGCTTCCATGACCCGGGCGAGGTCGTCGACGACGGGGAGTTTGAGCCAGGTGTGCGCGCTGCTGGCACCGAGACCGGAGGCGATGGCGATCGAGGTGATGGTGGAGTCGGGGTCCAGGAGGTTGCGGACGCGGCCGTCCTCGACCACCGACAGGAACGGTTCGACCATGGCCATGAGTCCGTGCCCGGCCAGTCCGCTGACGGCGTGGGCGCTGGCCTCGAGGGTGGCCGCGGTTCCGGCATCGCCCAGGCAGATCCGGGTGAGCATTTTGCCGCCGTCCAGCCCACGGGCGGCGATCTCGTCGGTGGTGTAGGCCGTGAAGCGGTCATCCAACTCAAAGACCGCCCCCTGCAGACCACCACGATTCATCGAGCCGATGGCGACCTTGTCCTCGAGCACGCCCAGGAGCACGAGGTCGTCGAGGACGTCAGGAGTGGCGAGGACTCCGTCGACACCGGGCCGGGACAGCGCGGTGACGAGTCGATCGAGGAGGTCGCGCCGGTTGCCCATGGCTTGGGCGTCGCCGCGAACTCCGAGGGCACCGCGCGCGGGGTGGTCGGCAGCGACGAGGAGCATTCGACCGTCGTCACCCACGAGGGGGCGTCGGCGCCGTGCGGCCCACGCGGTGGCGATGCGGCCGGGGTCGGCGATCCGGAGCCGGGTCAGTTCGTCGAGCTCCATCAGCGCTCACCTCGCAGCGCAGCCTCGACCTCGTCAGTGGTGGGCATGGCGGTGGAGCACTCGAGTCGGCCGGCGACGATCGCGCCGGCGACATTGGCGAATTCGAGGGTACGTCGCAGGTCCCAGCCCTCGAGCAACCCGTGCACGAGCGCTCCACCGAACGCGTCACCCGCGCCGAGGCCGTTGACGACCTCGACCGGGAAGGGCGCCACCTCGACGCGCTCATCCCGGGTCGCGGCGAGGACACCCTTGGGACCCTGCTTGACGATGGCGAGCTCCAGGCCGCGCTCCAGCAGGGCGTCGGCCGCGCGGTGCGGGTCGGTCTCACCGACGGCGACCTCGCACTCCTCGCGGTTGCCGACAGCGATGCTCACGTGGTCGAGGGCGCGGCCCACCTGCTCGCGGGCCTCGTCGGTCGAGTCCCAGAACATCGGGCGGTAGTCGAGGTCGAGGATCGTGTGCTCCTTGCGATCCCGCTCCTGCCACAACGTGAAGTGTGTTGTGCGAGAGGGCTCCTGGGACAGGCCAGTCACCGTGGACCAGTGGATCCGAGCATTCCGGACGTCCTCGATGATCGCGTCGGTCGGCTCGACCATGAGATCCGGCGCAGTCGGGTAGCGATAGAAGGTCAGCGGGAAGTCGTCGGGCGGATGCACTTCGCACAGGGTCACTGGGGTCGGCGGCACTCGACCGGGCTCACCGTCGAGGGCGCTGATGTGGACGGCGTCGATCCCGAGCCGCTCGGCCTCGCGCTGGACGTAGCGACCGAAAGCGTCCGGCCCCACCTTCGTCACCAGACTGACGCGGCGCCCATGTTGAGCCGCGGCGACCGCAACGTTGGTGGCGCTCCCGCCCAGGAACTTCTCGAAGGTCTTCACGTCCTCGAGCCCCACCCCGTGTTGGAGGGGATAGATGTCGACTCCTGTGCGCCCGATGGCGACGAGATCGTATGCCGTCCTCTCGCCCATCAGGACCCGCTCCGGTTGCGCTTGCCAGCGCCAGCGACACCAGCGATGGCGGAGATGTGGGCGATGGAGGCTCGCACGTCAGCGGCAGGATCCACCCCGGTCTGGAAAGGCGGTCCGGAGAGGACGGTGTCCTGCTCGAGGACGTACCAGCCGGCATACCCCGCGCTTTCGAGACTCTCGACGATCCCGGCGATGTCGACGTCTCCCGCTCCGAGCGGGACATACATGCCAGCAGCCACGGCGTCGGTGTAGGTCTGGCGCCCCTCCTGCACCGCCTTGGCCAGATCGAGCCGCACGTCCTTGAGGTGGACGTGGGCGATGCGCTCGGGGTGGAGGCGGGCCAGCTCAACGGGGTCGCCGCCGCCAATGAGCAGGTGGCCGGTGTCGAGACAGAGTCCGATACGGGACCCGGCGAGCACTCGCTCGGCCTCGACGCCCGACTCGACGATGGTGCCGACGTGCGGGTGGAGGGTGGCGATGAGTCCGCGCGCCTCGGCAGCAGCGGTGATGAGGTCGAGGTTGACGAGCAGGGTGTCCCACTGGGCGTCGGTGAGTTCGGGTCGAGCGTCGTAGCCCTCGACCCCGGTCGCGGCGGCGATGACCACGGTGGACGCCTGTGCCGCGACGAGCCCCTCCATCGCGATCTCGACCTCGGGCAGCGGGTCGTGGTCGGGGTCGTGGAGGACAACAGGGACGAACTGTCCGACAGCGCGCAACCCCGCTGCCGAGAGGGTCGCGGCCTTGTCGGCGGGAGCATCGGGGAGGAAGCCATCGGGCCCGAACTCGGTGGCCACGATCCCGACCTCGCACATCTGGGCCAGCACTGTGTCGACGTCGAGCTGGAAGCCCCAGCCGGGGACTTCGCACACGCCCCACGAGATGGGGGCGCCGGCGATCCGGTCGGTGAGCGGGAGGCGAGTGCTCCGAGCGGGCTGAGGGGACTGAGGGGACTGAGGGGGCTGAGCTGGCGCAGTCATCGCGTGGCCTTCGTGGTGGAGAGTGCGGGGGCGTCGGGGATTTCGAACATGGACACGAGTCGGCGCTGGGACCGCGAGAGTTCGCAGGCCTCGGCCACACGGAACGCCTGGAGCGCATCCCGGACCGTGCAGGGACTGGAGATCCGGCCGGCGGCGACATCGCAGAAGGCAGTGAGCTCGGCGCGGTAGGCCGCGAGGAAGCGCTGCATGAACGTCGCATGAGGTGGGCCCACGGGGAACGTGACGCCCTCCTCCGCCGAACGCAGGGCGAGCGAGTCGTCGAGCCCGACCGCCATGGAGGCATGAGAGCCCATGACCTCCATCCGTACGTCGTGGCCACCGCCGCTGTAGCGCGTCGACGTCGCGGTGACCAGCGTCCCGTCGTCGAGGGTGAGCAGGGCTGCAGCAGTGTCAACATCGCCGGCGGCGCCGAAGAAGTCAGCGCCCTTGTTCTCGCCGGTGGCATAGACGGTCTCGATCTCGCGACCAGTGACGAACCGGACGATGTCGAAGTCGTGGACGGAGCAGTCGCGGAAGATCCCGCCGCTGGTCGGGATGTAGGCCGCGTGCGGCGGCTCCTGGTCGTGGGTGAGCGCGCGGATGGCGTGGACCGTGCCGAGTTCGCCCGCGTCGACGGCGGCCTTGACACGGCAGTAGCCGGTGTCGAAGCGGCGCTGGAAGCCGATGTGCACGGGGGTGTCGCTGCTCTCTGCGAGCTCGGCCAGGGAGATCGTCTCGTCGAGCGTTGCGGCGACCGGCTTCTCGCAGAACGTCGGTATGCCGGATCCGAGCGCCTGGCGCAGCAGCGGCGCGTGGCCGGGCGTGGCCGTGGCGATGACGAACGCGTCGATGCCGGATGCGAGGAGGGACTCGATGTCGGGTGCTGCACTCAGTCCCAAGTTGGCCGCGACCCGCTCGGCGAGCTCTGCATCGAGATCGGCGACGACCACTTCGTCGACGGCGTCGAGCGCGGCGAGAGTGCTCGCGTGGAAGGCGCCGATGCGGCCGACGCCGGCCAGTCCGATCCTCATGAAGAGAACTGTTCCGTCCCGGGGCCGGTCATGTCAACCTTTGTTAGGACATATGGTCATTTGCACTGCGTTTCGCTACTGTGCCCGACATGACCGCACAGCTCGTGAGCGTGAGCATCGACCGGGGCTCACCGGTCCCGCTCTATCACCAACTGTCCACCCAACTGTGCGCAGCGATCGACGACGGGCGGCTCCAGCCCGGAGATCCCTTCGAGAACGAAGTGGCTCTCGCGCAACGTCTTTCGCTCTCTCGACCGACCGTGCGTCGGGCCATTCAGGAGATGGTCGACAAGGGCCTGCTCGTGCGTCGGCGCGGTCTGGGCACGACGGTCGCCAACCGCAAGGTTCATCGCAGAGTGGCGCTGAGCAGCCTCTTTGACGACCTCGAGCGTGAGGGGCGGTCTCCACGCACGGTGCTCCTCGAGCACAGCACGGTCACTGATCCCAGCGCGGCTGCCGCACTGGACCTGCCGCCGGACACCCCCTTGCTCGCCATCGTTCGTCTGAGACTGGCCGCGGACGCACCGTTGGCCGTCATGCGCAACTGGCTGCCCCCGGCCTACGGCGACATCTCGCGCGAAGAGCTCGAGGCGACCGGACTGTATGCCGCGTTGCGGGCTCGCGGAGTCCACGCCGTCGTCGCCCACCAGTCGATCGCCGCGCGCATGCCGACGCCCGCCGAGCGCAAGCACCTCAAGATCCGCGGAACCCAACCCGTATTGACGATGACCCGCATGGCGTTCGACGGCGCGGGGGTGGCGGTCGAGTACGGCGACCACAGCTATCGCGCGGAGGACTACACGATTGACCTCATGCTCGAAGAGCGCTGAGCCACGACCGAAGAAGAGCAGAAGAGAACGACTGATTGCCCGTTCGGCCAGTCCCAGCACCGGTGAGCGGCACGCCGAACTTGCCGAACGGGCAATCAGTAGGACGTGCCTCAGGTAGCGGTCCGGGCTGTCGAGGAACCTCCCGTAGTTGCTCACCACCTCGAGGTCTCCCCACTCGACCTGTTCGATGCCCGAGTCCGACAACTGCAGGATTGTCGCCCCCGGCACCGCGGCGAGGATCGGTGAGTGCGTCGCCATGAGGACCTGGGTGCCCGGGCGAGCGGCCATCTCCGCCAGCTCGGCGACGAGATGCAGTTGGACCGGGAACGACAGACCGGCTTCCGGTTCGTCCCAGACAAACAGTCCATCACCGGCAAAGCGCCCCGTCGAAAGCAATGTCACGAAGGACTCTCCATGCGATCGGGCGTGGAACTCCGGGTCCGACGAACGCGGTGCATCCTTGCGCGTGGCGTCGAGATGGGTGAGGAGCCCGTGCATCGTCTCGGCTCGCACGAAGTAGCCCCACTTCGACGCCCCTGGCCCACGCACGATCCGAAGCCAGTCCCACAGTCCCGACTCCGTCCCGTGGGTCTTGTGCCGGGCCCCGGTCGAGCCACCCTCGGCATTGAGCCCGAACGCCATGGCGATCGCCTCGATCAGCGTCGACTTCCCCGTGCCGTTGTCACCCACGAGGATCGTGCAGGAGCCCAGGTCAAGCCCGTCGCGCAACACCTGAGCGACTGCCGGGATCGTGATCGGCCAGACCTCGGGACCGGGCGCAACGGCATACGGGCTCTGTTCGATGCGACGCACGGGACGCGGCTCCATCCACCCCTGCTGCCCCGAATCCACATCGCCCAAACTAGTGCCTGACCCTGACACCACGGAGGACACTCACTTCATGGACGCACCGATGGACGCCGCCACCCTTCGCGCGCTTCAGGCGCCACTCAAGGACCTCTACCGCGATGACCCCGACGAAGCCGTCACCCACCTCTCCGCCCGAGCCGACTGGCGCGACCCGGGCATCACCACCAGCGTCGACGTCTGGTCCGGGCGCACGCGGGCCGGTCTGCATCCCGCGACCGGTGGTGGCGGCGACGATGCCTGCTCGGGCGACATGCTGCTCGAGGCCGTCCTCGCCTGCGCCGGCGTGACGATGCGCTCGGTCGCCACGGCCATGGGCCTGACGATTCATCGTGCCGACCTGCATGCCGAAGCGGAGTTCGACGTCAGAGGCACTTTGGGCGTGGATCGAGAGGTCCCGGTCGGCATGACGGGCATCAGCGTCACCGCCGTGCTCGACACCGACGCCCCGGACGAGGATCTCCTCAGGCTCGCCCGGTCCACGGAGCGCTACTGCGTCGTGGGTCAGAGCCTGGCCACTCCACCGTCCATCACGGTGCGCCGAGCCCGAGCCTGACGTCCGTCCGGAGCACTCAGCACACCCTCGTACCCTTGGAGTGTGAGCGAGACCCCTGCAGCAGGCGCGGCCACCTCGGCTGTCCCCACGAGTGCCCCCGCGAACGCCCCTGGGAGCGCCCCCGAGATCGACCTGTCCGAGCAGCAGCGCATCCGCCGCGAGAAGCGCGAGCGTCTGCTGGTAGCCGGCACACCGGCATACCCCGTCTCGGTGGATCGCACCCACACCCTCGCCGAGGTGCGTTCACAATGGGGCCACCTCGAGACCGGGCACGAGACCGACGACGTCGTCTCCGTCGCCGGCCGGCTCGTCTTCATCCGCAACACCGGCAAGCTCGCGTTCGCCACGCTCCAGGAGGGTGAGGGCATCCGGCTCCAGATCATGCTCAGCCTCGCAGAGGTCGGCGAGGACGCCCTCGCGGCGTGGAAGGCCGACGTCGACCTCGGTGACCACGTCTCGGTGACGGGCCGCGTCATCAGCAGCCGCCGTGGCGAGCTCTCGGTCATGGCCACCAGCTGGACCATGGCCTCCAAGGCGCTGCGCCCCATGCCCGTCCTGCACAAGGAGCTCTCCGAGGAGAGTCGCGTGCGTCAGCGCTACGCCGACCTCATCGTGCGCCAAGAGGCGCGCGACATGGTCCGCACCAAGGCTCGCATCCTCAGCGCGATGCGCCACGAGCTCGAGCGTCAGGGCTACCTCGAGGTGGAGACCCCGATCCTGCAGCTCATCCACGGTGGTGCCGCCGCTCGCCCGTTCAGGACGCACCTGAACGCGTTCGACCAGGAGATGACGCTGCGTATTGCGCTCGAGCTCAACCTCAAGAAGGCGGTCGTCGGTGGCGTCGACCGCGTCTATGAGATGGGCCGCATCTTCCGCAACGAGGGCGTCGACGCGACTCACTCCCCCGAGTTCACCATGCTCGAGGCCTATCAGGCCTGGGGCGACCAGACGACGATCGCCCAGCTCATGAAGGACCTCTACATCTCGGCTGCTGACGCTGTCGGTTCGCGCCACATTGAGACCGAAAAAGGCACGATCAAACTCGATGGTGAGTGGCGCTGGCTGCCCGTCCACCAAGGTGTGAGCCAGGCCGTCGGCGAGACCGTCACCATTGACACCGACCTCGAGACGTTGCGCAGCCATGCCACGAAACACGACGTCGCGATCGACTCCGCCTGGGACCGCGACAAGGTCTTCCTCGAACTCCTCGGTGAACTCGTCGAACCGACGCTGTTGCAGCCGACGTTCCTGTGCGACTACCCAGCGAGCGCCCAGCCCTTGGCCCGCCCCCACCGCAGCGAGCCCGGACTCATCGAAGCCTGGGACCTCATCATCGGCGGCGTCGAGCGAGGCACTGGATTCTCCGAGCTCATCGACCCCGAGATCCAACGCCAGGTCCTCACCGAGCAGTCCCGCAAGGCCGCCGGGGGTGACCCCGAGGCCATGCAACTCGATGAGGACTTCCTGCGTGCTCTCGAATATGGCGCACCCCCGATGGGTGGCCTCGGCCTGGGCGTCGACCGCCTTGTCATGCTCTTCACGGGCGCCAACATTCGAGAGACGATTCTCTTTCCGCACCTCAAGCCGGAGGCATGATCATGTGGGACACCCTTTGGCCATATCTTGCAGCCATTCTGCCTACGATCATCGTGGCCATTTTGTTCTATTTCCTCATGAAGGGCATGCTGGAGGGAGACCGGCGTGAACGTCTCGCACAGAGTCAGTGGGAAAAGGGCGAAGACGATACCCCTGAGGACAATGCGCGCTGATATCGTCGGTCCCATTCATATTCAGCAGTGAAGGGATTTCCAGATGGCACAGCGTGTGCAGGTGTTGCTTGTCGATGACCTCGACAACAGCGACGCAGATGAGACCGTGACGTTCGCACTGGACGGCGTCACCTACGAGATTGACCTCAACAAGGGCAACGCATCCAAGCTGCGCGATGCTTTTGCACCGTGGGTTGGTCATGCCCGTCGCTCCGGCGGGCGCAAGAGCGCAGGACGAAGTGCAGGGGCACGACGCAAGGACGTTTCCGAAGTCCGCGAGTGGGCTCGCAAGAACGGGCACGACATCAGTGAGCGGGGCCGCATTCCGGCGACCGTTCAGGAGGCCTACGACAAGGCCAACTCCTGATCTCACGAAGTCTCGGTGAGGCGACGGCACCCGACGC
>JBDSIV010000098.1:0-21181 GCA_039917755.1 Knoellia sp.
GGTCCGCGCCGATGGGCTCGAGACCGTCGACACGGCGTCGGCGCAACTCATCGTGCTCAACCCGCCCTTCCACGTCGGCGCCGCGGTGCACACGGGACTGGCCGAGCGTCTCTTCGCCGATGCTGCCCGAGTGCTCGAACCCGGCGGCGAGCTCTGGTGCGTCTGGAACACCCCCCTGAACTATCGGCCCATTCTCGACAAGCTCATCGGCTCCACCAAGCAGGTGCAGCGCACCGCCAAGTTCACGGTCACGAGCTCCCGCCGCCGCACCCACTGACCCCACTGACCCCACTGGCACCCACTGCCCCACCGTCACGTTGATCCTGTTGACCCATGGCGCCATGGCGACCGCATTCGGCGAGATCGACGTGGTGGGGCGAGATGGACCCGACGGATGGCGCAATCCGTCGGAGGATCGCTGCGAGTGACGACGGACTGCGCCAAGAAGTCGGTTGCGTGCGCGTATCAGTGAGCGGTCCAGCCGCCGTCCATGGTGAACGACGAGCCGGTGATCGAGTCCGACGAAGGTCCGCAGAGGAAAGCGATCAGATCCGCGACCTCGGGTGGTTCGATGAGTCGCTTGATCGCCACCGGTGTCAGCATCACCTTCTCGAGGACTTCCGACTCCGGTATGCCGTGGGCGCGCGCTTGGTCGGTCATCTGCTTCTCCACCAGCGGAGTTCGCACATAGGCCGGATTGATGCAGTTGCTTGTCACGCCCTTGTCTCCAGCCTCCAGGGCGATGACCTTGCTCAGTCCTTCGAGTCCGTGCTTGGCCGAAACGTAGGCCGACTTGAATTCGCTCGCGCGCAACCCATGCACCGACGAGACGTTGACCACGCGACCCCAGCCACCGGCATACATGTGGGGAAGGCACGCCCGCACGAGCCGGAACGGCGAGAGCAACATGAGGCGGTGGATGCGCTCGAACTGCTCGACCGGGAACTCGTGGACGGGTGCGACGTGCTGGATGCCAGCGTTGTTGACGAGGACGTCGATGTCGGTGGGCAAAGCATCGTGGGCGTCGAGGTCTGACAGGTCCACGACCCACGGTGTGACACGTTGGGCGCCGACCCGCTTCACCAGGTCGTCCAAGGCGTCGCCGTCGATGTCGATGGCATGGACCTGAGCGCCGTCGGCGGCAAGACGCTGCACGACGGCGGCACCAATCCCGCTCGCCGCGCCCGTCACCAGGGCTGTGCGGCCGTCAAGCATCGCGTCGTCCTCGGTTGCGCAGACGAGCGACCAGGTCAGCTACCGAGCCCCAGATGCCCTTGCGGAAGAGGAGCACGATGAGCACAAAGATCGCACCAGTGATGATGCCGATGCCGTTGAAGCCTGACGAAGCCAGTTGGTCCTCGAGCATCACGACGACTGCGGCGCCGAGCGGCCCACCCCACAGGGTGCCGATCCCGCCTAGGACGGTGATGAGGACGACCTTGCCGGAGGTCTGCCAGGCGAGTTCTTGCAACGAGGCGAAGCCATGACTGACCGAGAACACTCCCCCGGCCAGACCTGCGATACCGGCGGAGATGACGAACACCATGATCTTGTAGCGCTCGACGTCGTAACCGAGAGCGCGCGCTCGGGCCGGGTTGTCGCGGATTGCGAGAAGCACTCGTCCGAACGGCGAGGACACCGTGCGCCACGCGATGAACGCTCCGAGCAGGATGAGCGGCAGTGCGGCGTAATAGAAGTAGAACGCGTCGGTCTCGACCTTCTCGATCCCGAAGAAGGTCTTGGGAATGCCCTGGAGTCCGTTCTCACCGCCGGTGATGTCGCTGGCTTGGTTGGCGATGAAGTAGAGCATCTGGGCGAAGGCGAGCGTCACCATGGCGAAGTAGATCCCGGTCCGGCGCACCGCCAGATAGCCCGTCGGGACGGCGATGACCATGGCTGCCAGCGCCCCACCGAGGATCGCGACGGGGAAGGGCACGCCGACTTTGGTCGCGATGTAGCCGGTGGTGTAGGCAGACATGCCCCAGAACGCGGCGTGGCCGAAGCTCAGGAGTCCGGTGAAGCCCAGAAGGAGGTCCACCGAGATGGCGAAGAGGCCCCAGGCGAGGATGTCCATCGCCACCGGCGGGTAGATGTACCAAGGCAGCGCGACGACCACGAGGAGTGCCACCACCAGGAGGCCAGCGCGCACGAACGGGTTGACGCGACGCTCTGGGGCGGCAGAGGCTGCGGTCTCCACGCGACCGCCCTCGGTGAGCTGGGCGCTCATGTTGCCTCCTCCCTTCCGAAGAGTCCGGCCGGGCGGATGAGAACGACCGCGGCCATGAGAACAAAGATCAGGATTTGGGACAGCTGTCCGTAGTAGGCCTGGCCGTAGGCCTCAACGAGACCCACGAGGAATCCGGCGACGACGGCGCCGAGGATGGATCCCAGGCCGCCGATGACGACGATGGCGAACAGGATGATGATGAAGTTGGTCCCCATGTCGGCGTTGATCGCACGGTAGGGCGCAGCCAGCACACCGGCCAGACCGGCCAGCGCGATGCCGAAGCCGAAGACCGGCGTGACCCAACGTGCAACGTTGATGCCGAGGGCGCGTGAACGCTCGGGGTCCTCCGTGGCGGCCCGGACGATCATGCCGACGCGGGTCTTGGTGAGGATGACCCACACGACGAGGCAAATGAAGACCGCGAAGGCCGCCGCAAACAACTGGTAGACCGACAGATCGACGGAGCCGACCGAGATGCGACCGGTCAGGCCCGTCGGCACCTCGTACTTGAGCGAGGAGACACCGAACTGGCGCTTCATGACGTCGACCGTGAGCAGGGTGAGCCCGAAGGTCAGCAGGAAGTTGTAGAGCGGGTCAAGTTTGAGCAGCCACTGGACGAGCAGTCGTTCGACGAGGACGCCGATGAAGAACATGATCACGGGAACGATCACGAGCGCCGGCCAGAAGCCCAGGCCGAAGTGCTTCAGGAGCAGGGCGGAGATCATCGCGCCGAGCATGTAGCACGCACCGTGGCTGAAGTTCACCACGCCGAGCACGCCAAAGATCACCGCCAGCCCGAGCGCTGCGAGCGCATAGAACCCTCCGGCCGCGAGGCCTTGAAGGGTGTACTGCAAGAACTGGGTCACCGGTCGTCCCTCTCTCGTTCGTTCGGTGGCTCACCCTGTCCCGTATGCCGTCCGCCCGCGGCGAGCGGACGGCATACGGTCGGGCTGTGCGTCGCCGACGGACCCCCCGTCGACGACGCGGTCACATCGTGCAGCCGCTGGCCGGTGCGTAGGCGTCGGCGGCCGGGATCGTCTTGACGATCTTTTCGTAGTCCCAGTCCTCCTTGACCTCGGCCTTGCTCTTGACCTCGGCCAGGTAGACGTCATGGGTGACGTTGTGGTCGGCCGCCCGGACCTCGCCGTTGCGGAGGAAGACGTCGTTGATCTTCTTGCCCTCGAGCTCCTTGACGACGGCGTCGGCGCCATCGGTGCCGGCCGATTGGATCGCCTCGAGGTAGTTGAACGCGGCCGAGTAGTTGCCTGCGTGCGCGAAGCTCGGACGGGTCTGCGTCTTCTCCTGGAAGCGGTCAGCCCACTTGCGGTTCTGGTCGTCGAAGTTCCAGTACCAGGCGTCGGTGAACTGGGTGCCCTGGAACTGGTCGACACCGAGTGAGTGGATGTCGGTGATGAACATGAGCCCGACGGCCAACTGCGTCTTGCCCTGCAGTCCGGCCTGGTTGAACTGCTTGACGAAGTTCACGAGGTCACCACCGGCGGCCATGATGCCCATGACGTCGGGCTTGCTCGACTCGGCCTTGGTGATGAACGTCGCGAAGTTGTCGTTGGGGAACGGCGTCGCGATCGACTGTTGCACCGTTCCGCCAGCCTTCCCGACGGCCGCCGAGAAGGACTTGTTCATGTCCTGGCCGAAGGCGTAGTCGGGGTAGACGATGGACCAGTTCTTGCCGCCGCCGTCGACGATTCCCCCGGCCGTCCCTGCTGCAAGCATGGCGGTGTCGTAGGCCCAGTGGAACGTGTACTTGTTGCACTGCGCGCCGGTCAGGGCCGTCGTGCCGGCACCGATGTTGATGTAGACCTTCTTTTTCGCCTTGGCCTGGGTGGCGACGGCGAGGCCCGCGGACGAGGCGGGCACGTCGAGGATGATGTCGGCCTTGTCCCGGTCGTACATCTCCTGCGCCTTGGTGTTGGCGATGTCCGGCTTGTTCTGGTGGTCGGCCATGACGATCTCGATGGTCTTGGCCACCGCCTTGTCGCCGTACTTGGCTTTGTAGTCATCGATGGCCATCTGGATGGCGACCTTGGAGTTGGGTCCGGACAGGTCCTTGTAAACACCGGACTGGTCGTTGAGCAACCCGAGGACAATCTTGTCGTCACTGATCTTGCCGCCGCCTGAGGACGGTCCGCCGCCTGAGCTGCCGCAGGCAGCGAGCAGCAAGCCGGAGCCAGCCACCATGGCCGCGAGGCTCATCATCTTGGTGTGTCGCATGTTCCCCTCCTGGGGTGTGTGTATGCCGTGCCCGGCGGTCTGACTTCTACAGGGGGTTTTCGTGTGGTCGTGCTTCAGGGAGTGCTACTTGTGGTGCTGCTTCGGAGCGTGGCCACTGATGCGGTCACATGCCAAGGTGTTCGAGCAGTTCCGTTGTGCGGGAATGGAACTCGGTATTGTCGAGGCTCTCGACGACCTCGCCCTGAGCGAGGAGGTTGTGACGGTCTGCGACGGTCGACGCGAACTTCACGTTCTGCTCGACGAGGAGGATGGCAACACCCTGCGCCTTGATGTCGCGGATGATGTGACCGATCTGGTTGACGATGACCGGTGCCAGGCCTTCACTGGGCTCATCGAGGAGTAGGAGGCGTGAGCCGGCACGCAACGGTCGGGCCATGGCAAGCATCTGCTGTTCGCCGCCCGAGAGCTTGGTGCCGGGGAAGTCACGTCGCTCGCGCAGGACCGGGAACTGCTCGTAGATCTGGTCCAGACTCCACGCCGCGGCCTTGTCGACGACGGGCGGGAGTGAGAGGTTCTCGGCGACGGTGAGAGTGGCATAGATGCCCCGGTCGTCGGGCACCCAACCCAGCCCCAGTCGGGCCCGTTTGTCAGCAGACTTTCCATCGAGGCTGGTGCCGTCCAGGGTGACGGAGCCGCGAGTTCCCTTGTGCAGACCCATGATGGAGCGCAACAAGGTGGTCTTGCCGGCGCCGTTGCGCCCGACGAGAGTGACGACCTCACCGGCTGCGACGTCCAGTGAGACCTCCCGCAGGGCCTGCGCCTCGCCATAGAACGCCGACAACTTGTCGACCATGAGCAACGTGTCACTCATAGGTGCCTCCCGTCTCCTCGGTGTCTCCGGCGTCCCCTAGGTATGCCGTGATGACCTTCTCGTCGCTCTTCACCTCGTCGTAGGTCCCCTCTGCGAGAACCTCTCCCGACTGGAGGACGGTGACACGGTCGGCGAGGGAGCCGACGACGTGCATGTTGTGGTCGACAAAGACCACCGAGCGACCCTGGGAGACCTGCTTGACGAGGTCGATGGTGCGGTCCACGTCCTCCAGCCCCATCCCTGCAGTCGGCTCGTCGAGGAGGAGCAGCGACGGGTCGTTCGCAATGGCGAGGGCGATCTCAAGGGCGCGCTTCTGTCCGTAGGCCAAGGAGTCGGCGGTGACACCGGCACGGTCAGCGAGCCCCACCTGCGACAGCAGCTCCATGGCACGCGCCTTGAACCGACCGAGTTGCTTGCGTGAGCTCCAGAAGCGGTAGCCCAAGCCCGTGGGTGAGGCAAGCGCAAGCTCGAGGTGCTCGAGCAACGTCATCTGGTCGAACAGGCTCGTGATCTGGAAGGACCGGGCGACACCCATGTGGGCGATCTGCTCCGGCTGCTTGCCGGCGATGTCGTTGCCCCGCAGGAGGATCTGACCCGACGTCGGTGTGAGGAATCCCGTGAGGAGGTTGAAGAGCGTGGTCTTGCCAGCACCGTTGGGTCCCACCAGCGCGTGGATGGTCCCTTCGGCAACGTCAAGGTTCACGGCGCTGACTGCGGTGAAGCCGCGGAAGTCCTTGGTCAGGTCCACGGTCCGCAGTGCGGACGTGGACGCTGCTGCCGACGCGGACGCCGATTGCGTCGTCGATGGGCTAGGGCTCACCAGCACCTCCTCGTGCTCCGCCCTGCAGGACATCTGCAGGCGATGAAGCATCACCATAAGCCGGACCCACAGAGCCACACATGGGTTGGGCCTCCATGGTCTGTTGGTTCTCATGTCGTGACAACCCATATTTAGGGGGCCCGTCGCGCCTAGGATCGGCTCATGCACGATGACGTGAACGCCGGCACTCACCTGCTCGAGATGCTCGCCGCCGGCGTTTCGGCCTCTGACCTCGCCTCGCTCGACGTCGACCCTCATGCTCGTGACCTGGCCATGAGGATCAGTGGAGCCTTCGATGTGCAACGGCGGCGCGAGCAGCAACTGGCCGCCCTGGTCGACACGGCGGGCGAACTGGCATCGATGAGCGATCCGTCGGTCGTGCTCGACGCCATCGTCCGACGTGCCAAAGCCCTCATGGGCACCGACGTCGCCTACCTCACGCTCTTCGATCACGATCACGGCGACACCTACATGCGCGCCACCGCCGGTTCGGTCTCGGCTCAGTTCCAGGTTGTCCGCCTAGCATTTGGCGCCGGCCTCGGAGGTCTGGTCGCGCAGTCCCGCAAGCCCTACTGGACGGCCGACTACTTCGCCGACGCGCGGTTCCGGCACACCCACGACATCGATGGTGCCGTGGGTGACGAGGGCCTTGTCGCGATCTGTGGAACTCCCCTCATCGTCAAGGACGAGTTCGTCGGGGTGCTCTTTGCGTCCAACCGCACCCCCCGTCCCTTCACCCACGACGAGGTCGCCCTGCTCGGTTCTCTTGCAGCCCTGGCTGCCGTCACCATCGTTCAGGTCCGTGCGGTCGAGGAGGCATCGCGCACCCTTGCGGCTCTGTCCGAGGCCACCGAGAGGGCCAGTCAGTACGCGGCGGGAATCGAACGGGCAGCTGCCGCCCACGACCGGTTCGCGCAGATCGTCCTCGAGGGTGGCGGCGTCGACGACCTCACCGAGTCACTCACCCAGCTGCTCGGTGGCTGGGCGCTTCTGCTCGACCTTGACGGTGCGCCACGAAGCACGGCCGGCGAGGACCCCCCGACCGGTGACAGGCTGCGCGAACTCGAGGCGCAGGTGGCGCAAGGCATCGATGGTGGGCGACTCTCCCGGATCGGCAATGCCTGGGCCATCGGGATCGCCGCCTCGGGTGAGCCCCTCGCCTGTCTCGTCATCGGTGACGTCTCTTCGATGGACGACTCCGACGAGCGGACCGTGGAGCGCGCCGCGGTCGTCACCGCCCTGGTCCTCCTCGGAGAGCGCAACCGCGCCGAGGCGCGTCAGCAACAGCGCACCGACCTCGTCGCTGGCCTCGTCGGCGGACACGCCAACCTGGGGCCACTCCTGCCGGCCGCCCGCTCCCTCGGCCTTGATCTGCGTGAACCCACCTGCCTGCTCGCAGTCCTGGGCACCGACGCCGCGACGCCTCGCTCTCTCGTGCTCGCGGTCAACGCTGCCCTCGGCGGCCATGGGCTCGTCGGCGAGGTGGAGGGTCACGTGGTTGCCCTCGTGCAGGGTGACGAACCGGGTCCTGCCGCAACCGACCTGGCACAACGCCTGTCCCGCAGCCACTCCGTGACCATTGGTGCAGCGGGACCGGTGACCGAGACCCGGGATGGGCTCAGTGCTGACCTTCGGGCAGCCCACATCGAGGCCATTCGCACAGCCCAGGCACTCGTGGCGCTGGGCCGCAGCGGCGACGGCGCCGCAGCAGCTGACCTCGGTTTTGCAGGCCTCATCGTGGGCACCAAACCCGAGGTGACGGCATACGTTCACTCTGTTCTAGGGCCCCTCAACGACTACGACACGGCACGGGGGACCGACCTCGTTGGCACGCTGGAGGCCTACTTCCTAGCAGGTGCCAGCCCTCGTCACGCCGCGACCACGTTGCACGTTCACAGCAACACCGTCGCCCAACGGCTGGACCGGATCACCCACCTCGTGGGGGATGGCTGGCAGTCACCCGAGCGGGCGCTCGAACTCCAGCTCGCCCTGCGACTGCGTCACTTGGTTGCGACGAGCTGAGCATCGATGACGTCGGCGAGGGCCCGCACGGGTGCCGCGTCGAGGATGATCGAGTAGTGGTTCGTGTCGGGCACCGCCGTCGTGCGCAGTGTGGACGGCAGGTCCAGCGCCTTCAGACGGTCCGGGTCATAGAGGCCCTGCGGCTCGTCGAGCAGGCCGCGTTGCGCCCACAGCAACTCAACGTCGACTCCGGCTTCGACAGCGACGCGGGCGCTGGCGAGTGTGTTGGGGTCGGTGAGCACGTCGCGACCGTCCGCACGCACGGCATCGAGGACACAGGTGGAGCGCCAACCCTGAGGTGTCTCCCTGAGGTCATGCTCAAGATATCGCCGCAACACCAACCCTCCCGAGCCGGCGAGCATCGGTCCCACCGCGGGATGACGGCGCCAGAACGCCAGGTGGTCCTCGGGTGAGTCGAAGACCATCGACAACCGCGTCATTGCCGGCCCGATGACCGCCGACAGGATCTCGTCGATGGCCGTCGCCGGCGGCGCAGGGAAGCCCAGCCCACCGTCGACAAGGATCAAGGAGCGGAAGCGGCCCGGATCTTGCGCTGCCGCCGACGCCGCGACGAAGGCCCCCATCGAGTGACCGACGAGGATCGGATGGCCGCCGAAGGCCGAGGCAATCGCGAGGACGTCGTCAGCGTGGATGCCAATGCCAAAGGGACCGGGCACCTCCCGACTTGCCGCCCGACCGCGCAGATCGGGGGCGAGCAAACGCAGCGTGCCGACACCATGGCGCCGGATCAACTCGTCGGCCAGCGCCTGCCAGACGAGTCCGTTGGCCGTGATGCCGTGAAGCGCCAAGACGACCGGGACAGTGGGTGAAGTGGCTCCCGGAATGAGGTCGTGGACGGCCAGGGTGCCCGACGTGACCTCCACGGTGAACGCTGGGACGACGCGCATGTGCTCCCCTTCTGCGACGGGTTGCCGAATGCCACCCCTCGCCCGCAGACCGTATGCCGGTCGCTCAGCACCCAGCATGGGCTCCGGACCCACAGAGCGATCTTTCTTATGTGTGCCACCGCCCGCCCGCCCAACCTGCGAGGCCGCAGAATCACCACCCCGGTCACATCACCGGGTGATGCCGCGACCCCCTGACGTTCATAGGTTTCGACCAGGCCCACGGCACTCGCCGTGGACAAGAAGCCACGGAGGCCGTCATGCAGATCACCGCCACGAAGCTCACCCGCGCAGCCGGCCTGGCCGCAGTCGCCTCTGGGCTGTTGTTCACCGCTGTCCAGGTCAAGCACCCGGAGATCACCCTCGACCTCGTCGGCACTACGCAGTGGGAAGGTCGCGAAGGAATGAAGGTGGCGATGGCCGCCGTGGCGCTCGCCGGCATCACAGGGATGCATCTGCGGCAGGTGCGCCCGATCGGGGCGCTGGGGCTCGTCGGCTACCTCCTGTTCAGCCTGGGCCATCTGGCCATGCTGTGCGTCGAGATGATCGGCCTGACCGCCATCCCCGTCATCGCCCAAACCGCCCCCTACGACGTCGACGGCGTCATGGCCGTGGCCACCAACAACAGCACGACCGCAGACATCGGCTCGTTCGGGACACTCGTCAACGTGATGGGCATCGGCTACATCCTTGGCGGACTCCTCTTCGGCATCGCCCTGTTCCGCGCCAAGGTCCTCGCCCGCTGGGCGGCAGCACTGCTCGCCCTCGCCGCCTTGGCGACGATGGGGCCCTATGTGATGCCGATAGTCAACCAGCGCCTGTTCGCCGTGCCCAACGGCATCGCCATGATCGGCCTGGTCTGGTCACTCTGGCGCGAACAGCGCTCTGCAGCAGTCGAATCCGTCTCTGTCGTTGCCGGCGCACGGCTCGACCGAGCCGGTGCCCGGTGACCCTTCCCGAATCGGCGACCGTCCCGGCTCCCAAGGCTTGGTATGCCGTGTCGGTTCAGCTGGGCGACGGGCGGGTGCTGCACTGTGGTCGCGGCCGCTGGCTTCGCGCCTTGGCCTGATTCGCGCTGCTCTTCTCGCTCACCGCCGTCGCCTTCGGCCTACCCTTGCAGTGGGCCGTTGCCAACATCGCACCGGACAACGCGCCCCTCCAGCTCGTCGGCCTCGTCGGCGCTGTGTGATCGCCCCGAGCTCCTACGCCGTCGCCGTCCGGCTCGACCCAGACGCATCGTCTTCACCGAGCGGCAGCGGCAAGGTCGCCACGCACACGGCCTCGCGCGTGGCCCGGCAGGGTCACCCAAGCCGACCTCGCTCCCCTGGGGCACCGTGACGCGGTGATCCCAGCGTCGACCTCACGGACATCGTCGAGACGTCTTCGGCACTGAGATCAGCGTGTGCCCGCCCAGCCCGACGGCGGTTCGCTGGGTCGCCTCGATCTGTTCGATGAGGTCGGCCTGATCAGGTGTGAGGACGTCGCACACCCAGTCCCAGTGCAGCGCCACCGTGTCGCCCACGTCCGGTGGCGACAGGAGGCTCTGCCCTTCGACCGACCATCGGGCGCGTTCGACCCGGGGAGGTGAGGGGGTCAAGGAATCACCGTCCCAGGTCAAGAGGCTGGACATCACGACCACCCACTCGCCGTCGATCTCGGTCACGACCGCGCAGCGAATCCGGCAGCGGTCGAGCACCGAAACCGCAGGGCCGGGGGGCAGCCCACGCAGCAGCATCGCGGCCCATGGATAGACCTCGAACACTTGGTAGCTGTGGTGCGCGCGAGCCCGCGTGGCCGACTCCCGCCACGTCCCGCCGACCTGACCGTCGAACGCCACCGTCAGATGATCGACGAGGGCGGCCGGATCAACGGCGGAGAGCAGGTCGCTGCCGATCCAGTACGCCTCGACCACCGGCGTCGACAGAGGGTCGTTGGTGCCGAGCACCCCGGCGAGGAACTGTAGGTAGGCCCAGGCCCCGTCGAACAGCCGCGCCCGCCGTTCGATCTCTGCCACCGCGCCGGGCACCAGCATCTCGTGCGCACCGTCGGGACCGCAGTAGCCGAGCTCGTTGGGCGGGTAGGCGTAGCGCGCGAACTTCAGAGCCCCCTCATCACTCATAGCAACAGACGCTCAGCAAATTCTCGGTAGCTGCTCGCCGATCGGCAGATCCACGACGCGGGTCCCGCCGAGACCGGTCCGGGCCACGACCATCTTTGGGTGCTCGGCGACGCACGTGCCGATGCGACGTGCACCCGCACCGCGCGGGTGCTGACGCATGGCGGCCAGCACCGCGTCGGCATCCTCGGCCGCCACGATCGCGATCAGCTTGCCCTCGTTGGCGACCTGGAGCGGGTCAAGGCCGAGCAGCCCGCACGCGTCCTTGACCTCGGCAGGGATCGGCAGGTCCTTCTCGACCAGTTCGATACCCACGCCGGAAGCCTTGGCGATCTCGTTGAGGGTGGCCGAGACTCCCCCGCGAGTTGGGTCCCGCAGCGCGTGAACGTCGACCCCTGTGGCAAGCATGTCGGCGACCAGTCCGTGCAGGGGCGCGCAGTCGCTCTCGATCGTCGTCCCGAACTCGAGCCCTTCACGACAGCTCATCACCGCGATGCCGTGCACGCCGATGTCGCCGCTGACCAGGACGACGTCGCCGACCCGGGCCCGGGTCGGCGAGATGTCGATGCCCGCGGGGATGACTCCGATGCCGGCGGTGTTGATGAAGATGCCGTCGCCGCTGCCACTGTCGACCACCTTGGTGTCGCCGGTGACGAGCTGCACGCCGGCGACCTCGGCCGCCTTGCCGATGGCCATCGCGACGCGGCCGATGTCCGTCATCGAGGTGCCCTCCGCCAGGATGAAGGCCGTGGAGAGATAGAGCGGAGTGGCACCCACCATCGCCAGGTCGTTAACGGTGCCGTTGACCGCGAGGTCACCGATGCAGCCACCCGGGAAGAACATCGGCTTCACCACGAACGAGTCGGTCGAGAAGGCCAGTCGGCCGGCGGGCACCTCCAGCACGGCCGAGTCGCCGAGCTCGGCACGCGCAGCGCCGCCGAAGGCCGGGAGGAAGAGCTGTTCGATCAACTCGCCGGACATGGCTCCGCCACCACCGTGGCCCATCACGACCGTGGGGGTGTCGCGCAGCGGCAGCGGACAGACCCAGCCTTCGAAGTCGAGGTCGGTGTTCATCAGGCCTCCACCAAGCGGGTCTCGGACAGCTCCAGGTGTTCGAGGCGGCGATAGGTGTAGTACGCCGCGCACGCCCCTTCGGACGAGACCATGGTCGCGCCCAGTGGCTTGCGGGGCGTGCACTCCTTGCCGAACGCCGCACACTCGTGCGGCTTGATGAGGCCCTGGAGCACCTCACCAGAGCGGCACAAAGGCGACTCGTCGGTGTGGATGTCGCTGACCGAGAACCGGGTCTCCGCGTCGAAGTCGGCGTATCGCTCGGACAGCTTCCACCCGCTCTGCGGAATCATCCCGATACCGCGCCAGGTGCGGTCGGTCACCTCGAACACGTCGCGCAGCATCGCCATCGCCGGCACGTTGCCCTCGGCGGTGACGGCCCGGGAGTACGCATTCTCCAACTCGTGGCGACCCGACTCGAGCTGGATCACCGTGCGCCGGATGCCCTCGAGGATGTCGAGCGGCTCGAACCCGGTGACCACGATCGGCACCTTGTACTTCTCGGTCAGGGCGGGGTACTCCGAGGTACCCATCACGCTGCACACGTGGCCGGCAGCGAGGAACGCCTGCACCCGGCACCTCGGGGACTCCATGATCGCCGCGATGGCCGGTGGCACAAGCACGTGCGAGACCAGCAGTGAGAAGTTGGCGATGCCCTGCTTCTTCGCCTGGTAGACGGTCATGGCGTTAGCCGGCGCCGTTGTCTCGAACCCGATGCCGAAGAACACGACCTGCCGGTCGGGGTTCTCGCGCGCCAGCTTGAGAGCGTCGAGGGGGCTGTAGACGACGCGTACGTCACCACCCGCACTTTTGATCGAGAACAGGTCCTTGCTGCTGCCGGGCACTCGGAGCATGTCGCCGAACGAGCAGAAGATGACACCCGGCTGCTCGGCGATCGACAGGGCCTTGTCGATGATCTCGAGCGGTGTCACACAGACCGGGCAACCCGGGCCGTGGATCATCTCCACGCCCTCGGGCAGCAGTTGGTCAATGCCGTGTCGGATGATCGAGTGCGTCTGCCCACCGCACACCTCCATCATCGCCCAGGGTTGTGTGGTCACCGCGTGGATCTGGTCCACCAGCTTGCCGGCCAGCACCGGGTCACTGAACTCGTCGAGGTACTTCATGTCGATTCTCCCGCCTGATTGGCGGCGACGGCGAAGCCGTCGCCGAACTCTTGCTCGAGGATGCCGAGCTTCTCGAAGTTGGCCAAGGTGGACAGCGCCGACTTCTCGTCGAGCCGCTGGATCGCGAAGCCGACGTGCACGATGACGTACTCACCGATCTGAACGTCGGGGATGTAGGCCAGACAGACCTCCTTGCGGAGTCCACCGAAGTCCACCTGCGCCATGGTCGTACCGTCCTGCTCCTCGACGGACAGGACGCGACCTGGGACTGCTAGACACATGTGCGCTCTCCTTTGTTGTTGGCAGCGTCAGCTCTGCGAGCCGACCAAGATCTGTCCGAAGGCGATGCCGCCGTCGTGTGGTGGAAGCAGTCGGGGGCGCAGGACCGTGAAGCCGCGCGCCTCCAGCAGCTGGGTGGAGCTGTCGATCAGCAGGGCGTTCTGGAACACCCCACCGGCCAGGACGACGACGTCGACACCGGTCTGCCGTCTTTCGTGGTCGGCGAGATCGGCGACAAGGGTCGCGACACCGGCATGGAAACGCGCCGCGACCTGGGCGGCCGGCTGTCCACGGCGCAGGTCGTCCACGACTGCCCGCAGGACGGGCGCCGGGTCTGCGATCGCGGGACCGCCGTGGGCTGCCAGGATCTCGAAACGGTAGGGGTCCGGGACCGGCACGAGGCGGGCCAGGGACTCGAGCTCGATCGCGGCCTCGGCCTCGTAGTCCACGGTGTGCCGGACCCCGACGAGGGAGGACACTGCGTCGAAGAGGCGCCCCATGCTCGACGTAGGTACGCACCCCAGACCGGTCGACAGTTGGTGGGCCAGCACTCCTCGCTCCGTCTCGGGGCATGCCGCCACGGCCGCGATATCCTCGGACCACGGGATGCCGGCTGCCCACAGGTGTGCCAGCGCCATCCGGTAGGGGCGCAGCACGCTGGCGTCACCACCGGCCAGGGGCACGTAGCCCAGGTGGGCGGCCCGCCGGAACGACTTGTAACTCGCGACCAGAACCTCACCGCCCCAGATCGCGCCGTCCGTGCCATAGCCGGTGCCGTCGAACGCAACGCCGATGATGGTGTCGTCGTTGCCGAGACCGTGTTCCCCCATCACCGAGGCCACGTGCGCGTGGTGGTGTTGGACGGTGCGGACCTCCCGTCCGCCGGAATGCTCGCGCGCCCAACGGCTGGAGCGGTAACCCGGGTGCGCGTCGGCGACGAGGACCTGTGGCCGTATGCCGGTGAGCTCCTCGAGGTGGGCCTCCGACGCCGTCAGCGCGGCCTGGGTGGCGAGGTCGTCAAGGTCGCCGATGTGCTGGCTCAACCACGCATAGCGACCCGAGGCGAGCGCGCAGGTGTTCTTGAGATCTGCCCCAACTGCCAGAACCGGGTCGACCTCGAACGGGAGGGCGACCGGCAGTGGTGCGTGACCGCGCGACCGGCGCAGGGGTAGCTCGACGCCGCTGACGAAGCGGGCGACCGAGTCGTCGCACGGCACATGGATGGGTCGGTCGTGCCGCAGCCACGCATCGGCAAGCGTGGACAGCCGCTCGCGAGCCGCGTCGTCGTCGGTGACGATCGGCTCGCCGGAGAGGTTGCCGGAGGTCATCACGAGCGCGTCGGTGCCGGGCGCCTCCAACAACAGCACATGCAGGGGGGTGTACGGAAGCATCAGTCCGAGGTCCGGATTGCCGGGCGCGACAGAAGGAGCGAGCCGCTGGGGGCCGCCACGGGTCAGCAACACGATCGGCTTGCGGTGGCCGGTGAGCAATCGCCGCTCGGCCGCGTCCATGGTCACCAGTCCGTCGGCCACCTCGGCACTGCGAACCATCACCGCGAACGGTTTGTCGCCGCGCTGCTTGCGTCGGCGCAGTTCGGCGACGGCCGTCTCGTTGCGGCCATCGCACGCCAAGTGATAGCCGCCCAGCCCCTTGACAGCGACGATCAGGCCACGTGCGAGCAGGTCACGCGCACGGCATACGGCGTCGTCACCCTCCGCCCGTGGCCCGTGGCCGACAAGCTCGAGGGTCGGGCCGCAGTCGCGGCAGGCGATCGGCTGGGCGTGGAAGCGGCGGTCCGCCGGGTCGCCGTACTCACGGCGGCACGCGTCGCACATGGCGAACCCGGCCATGGTGGTCGCGGCCCGGTCGTAGGGCAGGCCCGTGATGATCGTGAACCGCGGGCCACAGTTGGTGCAGGTGATGAAGGGGTGGCGGTAGCGGCGGTCGTCGGGGTCGGCAAGCTCGCGGAGGCAGTCGTCGCAGGTCGCGACATCTGGCGACGCCAGGGTACGACCCTTGCCGGTCGCAGAGTCCTCGATTATGAAACCGGTGCCGCCACGCGGTGGCTGACGGGACTCGGTGACCTCCTCGACGTTGGCCAGCGGGGGCGGTGCGTGGGTCAAGCGGTGGCCCAGCTCTGCCACCGCGGCCGGGGCACCCTCCACCTCGATCACCACCCCGGACGGCGTGTTGGCGACGTTGCCGGTCAGACCAAGCTCACTGGCTGTCACATAGACGAACGGACGGAAGCCGACCCCCTGCACGAGACCGGAGACCTCGAACCTGCTTCGGATCCGTTGCTCAACCATCGCGCGCGCGACCCATCATCTCGAGGCCGGTCATCGCCTTTTCGGCCGCGGCCTCGTCGACACGTTCGACGACGAAGCCCATGTGGATCAGCACCCACTGGCCCGGCTCGACCGCCATGTCCTCGAGCATCCCGAGGTTGACCGGCCGCTGCGCACCGAGCACGTCGACGAGGGCGAGCATCCCGGCGTTGCCCTCCAGGACTCGCACGACCTGGCCAGGGATCCCGAGGCACATCAGCCGGCCCCGTCCAGTGCGGGCACGCGTTCGCGTAGCACGGCGAGCACGACCTCCATCGCCTCGGGCACCGCGGCCTCGACCTCGTCCGAGAGCCCGATCCCGTCGCCGAGATCGGCCGGCCGGCACCCCACGACGTAGGTCGGCGGAAGACTGCCGCCCAGGTCAGAGAGGCTGGCCAGGACGGCGACCGGAGCCATGCCGTGAGGGTCGAACGCCTCGGCGCCGAGGTCGCGTTGTGCTACTTGGAGCACGTCTAGCGTGCCCGGGTCGCCATCTCCGGGCAGGGCATCGACGATCACAAGCGCGTCGTACCCCTCGAGGAGGTCGTAGGCCAGATGCATGCCGCGTATGCCGTAGTCGACCGCTCGCACCTCCTCGGGCAGGGTCCCGGACGCGGCGAGTCGGCGGACGACCTCGGGACCGAACCCGTCGTCGCCGCAGAAGAGGTTGCCGATGCCGGCCACCAGCACTTTCATCGTCAGGACTTGTCCTCTGCCCGACCGGTGCCCGGCTCGTGCGAGAGTCCCGACGTCCCGCCGGGGCCAGCCGTCTCGTCGGCCCCTTCGGCCGGTTGTTCATCCGGTGGCGAGGCATGCTGACCGCGTTCGATCTCGGTGGGATCGTCGACCTCGTGGGTGTCGGACTCCGCCGGACGACCGGCTCCACCGGTGTGGGTACCGTCCTGGGTCGTCTCCTCCGGACCGCCCACCTCGCCCGAGTCCTTGCGACCGTCATACGGAGGGACAGTCTTGCCCTCGGTGTCCGGGTCGTCCGGGTTGGGGATCGTAGTCATGGCGTGCTCCTCTCCTCGTGTCACCTATCCGCCACCGGACTGCAGGTCCGGCGAGTCCGGGTGCTGGGCCTGCTTCGGATCGATGCCGGTGTCCTCGTCCGCAGTCCCGGCTGGACGGTCGACCAGGCCTCCACCGGGCTCGTCCGATCCGGTGTCGCGCGAACCCTCTGGGCCGCGCTCCTCCTGCGGCTCCTCGTCAAGCTGTTCTCCTGGTGTGTCACGCATGCCGACCTCCTCTTTCGATGGTGCTCAGGACGCCTCACATCTGGCGCATCTTGAGGTAACGCTTGATGTCAGGGATCGAACGGACCCCGACGATCGTTGCGACTGCTGCAATGCAGACGCCGACGATGGTGGTCAACCGGCCAACGGTTCTCATGGGTGACTCTCCTCTCGTGCCTGGTCCAGTGGTTCGAGCTCGTCCGGGGCGAAGTAGAAGAAGCGCCCGACTTGCTCGTGCAGGTCGGCCGCGGGGTCCTCGACCAGGACCAGAGCGACATGCGTGCTGCCGTCGACGTCGGACAGCACGGCGGTGACCCGCGCCACCTGGTCGGCGAAGAACAGGTCCTGGGCGTCGGCCCGCCGAGACGGGTGGACCTTCACGAGGCTGCCGCGCGCCACTTTCCTGCCGTCGATGACCACGCTGTCGGTGTCGGGCCGCACGCTCTCGTCCGTGGCTGGATCCCACCAGGGGACGTCGCCGGTGTCGAACCCTGTGCCGACCGCAGGTGCTTGGACCCGGTTCGGGTCACGGAGCACCCCGTGCAGGTCGCGCAGCGTCTCGGGTGACATCGCGTCACACCGGTCGATGATGGCGGCGGCGCGCGGGTCGGTGGCCCGGGCCTCGGCCTTTTCGGCGTCGGTCATCGTCATCACGCGCAGGCTCAGGATCTCGTCGATCTCGGTCGAGTCGAAAAGGGCGCCAGCGCTCTCCTCGGCGATCTCGGGGTGGTCGTAGAGGATGATCGGCGAGCCCATCACCACATCGCTCGAGCCAACAGGTCCCACCAGCACTGGGAAGGACCGCCGCTGCGTGCACCTCCCGGCCGCGTCGGCCGCGTCCTCGGGGGGTTCCAGCAGCGAGACGAAGCTGACGCCGTCGGCGACCACGAGCACGTGGGTGCCGATCATCGACGACCGGATCGCGTCGTCCTTGCCGTGGACCTCGCCGGGGTGAGTGTTGATCACCGACACGCAGAGCCGGGTGAACCCGTCGTCGGTCTCTGCGCCCACGCTGACATCTGCGCGCAACGGGAACCGCCGACGCAGGATCCGGCCCACCGTCGCGCCCACTGCGTCCAGGACCGGCTCGATCTCCTCACCGCCTGGGATCTCCACGGTGGTGACGACAGGGGGACCGCTCACGTGGTAGGGCGAGAGGGCGACCTCGCACTCGACGGCCTCCTCCCAGCTGAGCACGGACAGCCCGTCGACAACCATCTCGGCCACCGGCACGAAGTCGCCGTCGGCGTACCGCTCGACGGAACGCACCTGGAGCTGGAGGAAGCGCAGGTGCGCGCTGACGGTGGCCGCACCTGTCGCAGGAGCAAGCAGGCACTGGAAGGACAGGTCCGGTTCCTCGGCAAAGCTCGCGGCCGATGCCTTGGGTGGGCCGAGGACGCCGAACTGCCAGCGGGACTGGTTCTTCGAGGAGCTGGCGCGGTAGGGGTAGAGCAGGTAGCCCTCGTAGAGCACGGCGTCCGCGATGGCCCGGACGTGATCGAGGCTCGCCGACGGGGTCATGGCTGCGCTCCGTCCCTGGTGGAGAGAAGGTCCTGGACCGTCTCTTCCCAGGTGGTGAGACCGTTTTGGGCCTTGAACGCAGCCAGAGCGGTCAGGACGTCGTGGTCGAGCCGGATCCATCCGGTGTTCGGGTAGTAGGACGCGATCATCTGCTGCCAGACCTGCACCGGCAGCAGGTAGGAGGCCTCACAGTCCCACGGCACCTGAACCACGCCGAAACCGTTGGCGCCCTTGGTGAAGACGGTGCCCGAGAACAGGAAGACGATAGGGATGTCACCGCCGCCGATGGCGTGCAGGTAGCGCGAGCCGGTGACCTCGAAGTCGTAGGTGCACGGCAGCGCCAGGTCGACCTCAGTGATGTCGGTGAACCCTTGGACCATCGAGTTGCACTGCATCCACAGGAAAGGCTTGAGGGTGTCGACCCAGCGGTCGCGGTCGCCGAAGAGCGCACGTAGTCCGCTCTCGTCGCCCTCCTCGTAGCGACGGCGCTGCGGCTCGATCCGGACCTGGCAACGCAGCGCGATCGCGTGGATGGTCTCGCCGCTCGTCTCCTGGATTCGCAGCCGTGCCGTGAGCTGCGGCGCGGCGGCATACGGTTCGGCGAAGACGTCGACGACGGTGAACTCATAGTTGCTCATCGGACACCTGCCAGGCCCGGCGCGGGCGGAGCCGGCCTGCTGCGTTGCTCCACCATCACGAAGAAGTCGTCGATCGCCAAACGCGCCTCGGTGCCGCCGTCGAAGCCGCGCCACAGCGACCGCAACCGCCCGACGAGCTCGTAGCATGCGTCGATCGGGACGACGTGCGCGGAGAAGTTGGGGTGCTCCCGGTCGGCACCGCGCAGCAGCAATGCCTCCACGTCTGCGCGGAGGTGGTCGAGCTGGGTGTTGGCCATGACGATGCGGTCCCAGGCATCGAGCGGGAGCTCCGACTCGGTGGCACCAGCCGGACCGGGATAGAACGCGATGATGCGGTTCTGCACGGAGTTCTTGAACAGGAACGCCAAGCCGACCGGGATCTGCAGCTCGTCCCACTCGCGGGCGCCGAACTCGAAGTCGGGGAACGAGAGATAGCGGTCGGGCACCGCGCGAAAGCGCAGCTCGGCGTGCTCGGCGGTGAACAGCAGGTAGCACCCCCGGCAGGTGCACATCAGCACGCGGCTCTCGAGGTTGACGACGTGCTGGTGCTCCTGCGCGATGGGCGCTGCGCACATCTCGCAGCGCTCTCCCACCATCGGCGCCGGCCGGGTGCTGGTGATCCGTCGGAGCGAGGCGAGCGGGGAGCCCCCGGGGGCGCTCATGACGGGACCGGAGTGGCGACCACGACTGAGGTGACTCCGCCATCGGTGAGCAGCGGGACAGGGACGAGGTGCAGCGTCTCGTCATCGAGGCAGGCACCAGCGCCGCGTACGTCGTAGTGGGCGCGGCAAGCCGGGCAGCGCAGCACGGCCTCGCCCACCGCTGCGCCGAGGCGTCGCGACAGGGCTGCGCCATCGAGAGACCCCTCGCACCGGGCACAGCGGTCGGCGTAGGCGAACAACTCGTCGCCGAGCCGGCAGACCAGGACCATCGCGCCGCTGACGTCGACTGTCCTGATGGCACCGGCACTGAGGTCAGAGAGGTCGGGAAGCGGCTCCCAGGACGCGGTGGTGCCAGTGGCCTGGTCAAGACGGGAGCGCAGGGACGAGATCGGGATGACCGTCTGAGCACCGCTCGGCTCGGCGTCCTCCACCTCGATGCTGGTGATCTCGGGGGCCGCGGTCTCGATCGCGCCCTCGACCGCCAGCTTGAGGGTCACCGACGACGAGGGACAGCCGTCACAGCTGCCCAGCAGGCGCAGCCGGACCGTGCCCTCGGCGCTGACCTCGAGAAGCTCGACGTCGCCGCCGTGCGAGCCGAGGTAGGGCCGCACGCTCTCGAGCGCCTGCTCCACGCGCTGGCCCACGTCGTAGGGGTGGAGGCCGTGCACCAGCAGCAGGCTCGCCACCAGGTCGTCGGCGGCCAGCGCGGCCAGCACCTCGTCGGTGAGCTGCCCGGCGTCGTGGGTGATGTCGAGGATGCGCTCCAGTCCCGCGCCGTACAGATCGGCGACGAGCCGCACCAACTCCTCGGCGCGCTCGCGAGCCACCACTCCGCCCGAGCCACTGGCATCCAGCAGCGCGTCGATGCGCTCGCCCGTGGCTCTCAGCTGCTCGGCCCCCTCGACCTCGCCCATTGCTATCCGCTGACGGACTGGGTCGGCGAATGCATCAGCTCGAGCTTCTGCCCCTCTCCGAGATACATGTGCACCCCGCACGGAAGGCACGGGTCGAAACTGCGCACCGTGCGCATGATGTCGATCCCCTTGAAGTGCTCGCGATCGTTCTCCTCGAAGATGGGCTGCCCCTGCACGGCGTCCTCGTAGGGCCCGGGGGTCCCGTAGGAGTCACGCGGGTTGGCGTTCCATGGGGTCGGCGGGTAGGGGTGGT
>JBDSIV010000099.1:0-8032 GCA_039917755.1 Knoellia sp.
GTCGTCGCAGGATCCCTCGTGCGCGGCGAGACCCGGATCGGGGGGCTCCGATGACGCCGTTGTCGTGGCTCTACGTTCCGGGGGATGTCCCCACGATGCTGGAGAAGGCCCCGCAGCGCGGTGCCCACGCACTCATCGTGGACCTCGAGGACGCCGTCAGCCCGGCCGCCAAGCCTGAGGCCCGCCGCGTCGTCGCGTCATGGCTCGCTGAGCAGCCGAGTGCCACCGAGAGCACTGTCCAGCTCTGGGTTCGACTCAACCCGATGCCCATGGCTGAGGAGGACCTCGAAGCCGTCATCGGACCGGCGCTCACCGGCGTCATCCTTGCCAAGACCGCCTCCGTGCAGGAGTTGGCGGACCTGGATCGTCGACTGACCGAACTCGAGGCAGCCCGGGGGTTGCCCGACGGTGCCGTCGGGGTCATCCCGCTGGTAGAGACCGCCAGCGCGTTCCTCCAGCTGGCCGAACTGGCCGGTGCGCCCCGCGTCGTGCGTCTGCAGATGGGCGAGGCCGACTTCGCCGCGGATCTCGGTCTCGCTCCGGCGCAGGACGAGCGGGAATGGGACCCCATGCGGGCTCAGGTCGTCCTCGTCAGCGCAGCGGCCGGGATCGAGCCCCCCATCGGCCCTGTCTCGACGAACTTTCGTGACCTGGAGGCTTTGCGCCGCTCCACCCGAGCGCTCGCCCGCCGTGGCTACTTGGGGCGCGCCTGTATCCACCCGACGCAGGTCGCAGTGGTCCACGAGGTCTTCACCCCGTCGCAGGACGAGGTGCAGGCCGCGACCGACGTCGTGGAGGCGCTCGAGACAAGCCTGGCCCAAGGATCCGGGGTCGCCCTGGACTCCGATGGGCGCATGATCGATCTGGCTGTCGTCCGGCAAGCTCGTCGGGTTCTGGCCCGCGCTGACGCGGACAGCTCGGGACCCGCCGTCAGCTCCACACCCAGCGATACGGAGTCCAGGAACATCGAACCCAACGACATGGAGTCCAGCACCATCGAACCCATCGACATCGAACCTGATTACGTCACAACCGCCGCCGGACAGGTGCACCTCCGCCGGGCCGGCCGCGGAGCCCCGGTCCTGTTGGTCCACGACGCCCCGGGATCCTCGCGCACGTGGCCCCTCGACCTCGTCACCGCCCTGGCCGACCATCGCACCGTGCTCATGCCCGACCTCATCGGCTTCGGTGCCAGCCCGATGGACGACGCCGACGCGGCGGACATCGACCTGCAGGCCGATGTGCTCGCTCAGGTGCTCCGCGCTCTTGGTGCCGAGCAGGTGCCCGTGCTCGGTGAAGGCGCAGGCGCGGTCGTGGCCGAACGACTTCAGGCCCGTCACCCCGATCTGGTCTGCGGGGTCGTCTCCCACCTGCTCCCGCACGGGGCGCAGGAGGAGTCGTTCGAGGCAGCACCCGAGGGACAGGTTCCCAACCATGCGGGCACGCATCAGGTGGCCCTCTTCGACGAGCTGCGCGACAGCTTCCTCTTCCGCCCATGGTGGCGCCGCGACACGTCGCATCGCTCCATTCGCCCACTGCCCGACCCGTTGACCCTGCACCGGCTCTTCGTCGACACGGCGTCGCACGCTGACGCTCATCGGCGCCTCGCCACCTCTGCGGCACAACGCGCTCGTGGCGAGCGAAGCAACGTCGAGGTGGTATCCCGGACGAGCGAAGGGGTTCTGGACGCAGCAACGCTCACCAGGCTGCTTCTCGACCTGGTGCCACAGCCGATGGATGAGGCGGGACCCTTGGATGGGGATGAGGGCGCTGCCGCCGTCCCCGGGCCCGGGACCACCGACGCTCGGGTCCTGACCGGCTCGGGCCGACGCTACGTCGAGACCTCCACCGGCCGTGTCCACGTGCGTCTCTTCGGGCCGGCGGACGGGGACCCGGTTCACGGACGTCCCGTGCTGCTGCTGCATGCCAACCCCGGGTCCGGCCACAGTCTCGAGCCGTTGGGTCGGGCTCTGGGAGCAAGTCGCCAGGTGATCATCTGGGACACCCCGGGGCACGGACTGTCCGACCCGCTTCCCGACGAGTTCGCCGCAAAGCACTCCCTCACGCTCGATGCGACCTATGCGCCCGTCCTGGGCCAGGTCCTCGACGGGCTCGGGGTGGCGACGGTCGACGTCTATGGGACCCACACAGGGGCCGGCCTCGCAGCGGAACTCGCGATCGCCGAACCTGACAGGGTGGGTGCCGTGGTTCTCGACGGCGTCCCGCTCTTCGACGACGATCCAGATCTGGTCCAGTCAGTGCTCGCCAACTACTTCGTGGACCTCGGACCGGACACCCAGGGATCCCAGTTGCGTAGGGCGTGGGTGTCCAGCGCGGACATGGCCCTGTGGTGGCCCTGGTTCAACCACACCACGGACGGGGCTCGGATGACCGAGCCGTATTCCGTCGAGATGCTGGACGGTGTGGTCGTGGACATGCTCCGCTCTGCGCCGCACTATGACCGCAGCTACCGGGCCGCATGGGGATGGCGAGGTTCGGAGCGACTGCCTCTCGTGACCCAGCCGGTCCTCATCGGTTCCACGCTGAGCGACCCCCTGGCCGCAATGACACCCACCGCACTTCGGCTGCTGCCGCACGGTGCCAAGGAGGCTGTCTTTCATCCGTTGGGAGCGGCAAGCTCGACGGACGGGAACGCGCAGATCATCACGACCTTCCTTGATGGTGAGGCGCGATGACCCAACCTGCGGTCGACCTCAATGCGGTGAGCGAATGGGCGACCGTCCCCATTCCTGGGTCTGAGCCGCCAGTGCGCCTGCACCGGCTGCACCTGGACCCGGCCAGCAAGGCCAGCCTGTCGCTCGTCGAATTTCCCGCCGGCTGGCGTCGGCCGGGGACCGGGCACTACCTCTGCGCGGAGGAGTTCGTTGTGCTCGGCGGGAGCCTCACCGTCAGCGGTGAGGTCCACAAGATGGGAGACCACGTCTATCTCCCGGCGCGGTGGCCGCGGGTCGACAGCAGCACCGAGCACGGTTGCCGTGCCCTGGCCTGGTTCTCCGCCGCTCCGTCATGGCAGGTCGGAGAAGGACCTGGGTCGGACGAGCCACCCAGGGCCGGTCCACCGCAACTCGATGCGCCCGGGAAGGAAGCCGCGGGAACGGGCCCCCGGGTGTCGATGCAGGAGCCGGTTGCACCCGTGGCATCCGTTGACCGCGACGTCCTCGAGGTGTCGACCAATCAATGGTGGTTCGTGCCTGCTGGTCAGGTGGCGACTCCCACTGCCGGGCCCGCTCTCGTGCGGAGCTGGCTGAGCACGTCACCCACTCCCGACGTGAGCCCCGAGTGACTCATTCAGGACGCGAACCGAGTCTTCCAGAACAGAACGAAAGGAATGCCCGTGAGCGAAGGAACGGCACCCACCAGCATTGATGAGGAGCCCTCCGTGGAGCCGCACGCCGGCGGCGTGACCCGTCTCCTCGAGGTCGTCTGGGCCGCTGAGGACGTCAGCGCGACCATGCACTTCCTGTGCAACGGATTCGACTTCGAGGTCATCGAAAATGACGGTGATCAGGTGCTGCTCGGAGCTCCTGGCTCGGACGCGGGACGCATCAGGGTGGTTCCTGCGGAGCCTCCCGGCAGCCCGCTCCCGCAGAGAACTTCCGCGGTGTGGGATCCCGGTCCACGGCTCCTCGGGATCTACTCCCGAGATCTCGAGGCCACCATGTCTGGGCTTGCCGACCTCGGCGCGCACACCCTGCCGGTGGTGGGTTATCCCTATGGCGCAGCCCAGATGCACGAGGCAGTGGCACGGGGCCTCGACGGGGTCTGGTGGACCATCCCGCAGGTCCCGGAGCCTCCGATGACCCCGCAGCCCAGTCCGGCCCTTGCCGATCCGGCCCGGCGTCACTCAGAGCTTCATTCTGCCGTGATCGTCGCCGACGACCACGAGGCCGCGGTCCGCTTCTTCGTCGAGGGCGGCGGCATGCACGTGGTCTTCGACGGCGTGATGGAAGGAGAACCCTTTGAGCGGCTCGTGGGACTACCTGAAGGTGGGACCCTGCGCCTTGCCTTCCTCGTCGGTCCTGACAAGGCCCCCGGTCGCCTCGAGATCATGTCGTTTCCCGGTCATCCGGGCAACAGTGAAGCCGTCCGCGGCCGCGCACGGCAGCGGGTGGGTATCCAGAGGCTCGTTCTGGGGGTTCGTGACCTGGAGGCGACGCGAGCCCGGCTGGTCTCAGCCGGCGCGACGCACGACGAGACCGACTCACGGGGGCTCGTGGGCCCTTCAGGCGTTCGACTCGTCCTCGTTGAGGACGTCGTCGCAACGTGAGATCGGCACCCGCCGGTTTCACCACCGCGGGGCAGAGGAGCGCGGACGCCCCTTGACAGGCCCCGGTGAGCGTCATAACGTACAGCGAAACGCTGTTCCAATTTCGAGTAGTGAGGGTAACCATGAGACCGCATGTCGAACTGATCCAAGAAGATGACTACGTCTGGCACGCCGCCGAACTCGTGGGGGCCGAGGGTCGAGCGAGCGAACGACGTCTGTCGGTGGACGAGGAGGACGGGTCCTCTTCGCTGCGGGTCGACTTCCACACCAAGTGGGGACGCAGTGCTGGCATCCACCACGCGAACACCGAGTACCACGTGCTCGAGGGATCGATGACCTACGGGAACCAGACCATGGGCAAGGGTGGCTACGTCTACGCCCCCAAGGGCGTTCCGGTGGACGCGATCACCTTTGCCGAGGGCACGAAGATCCTGCACTACCGAGAGTTCGGTGACGCCGGCTTCGACGCGGTGGACTCCCTTCAGGCGCCGCGGTGGGCGGACGCTCGGGAGGACGCCATCGTCATCGACTCCGACAACATGAAGTGGGACGCGGTCCCGAACCCCGGACCCATGCCCGGCCTGTTCATCAAGTACCTGCACGTCGACCCGGTGACCGGCTTCTACACCCGCCTCGTGCACGCGCAGGAGGGCTGGGCGGACCACCGTCTCGCGCACCACCCCTGCTATGAGGAGGCCTACACGACCGAGGGCCACATGGAGTACAACTTCGGCACCCTCGACATCGGGACGTACTTCTTCCGGCCGGCGCGGGTCAAGCACGGCCACTTCACCTCGATGCCCGGTGGCGCGACCTGGCTGTTGCGTTCTGACGGAGAGTTGCAGAACTGGTACACCCAGAACGAATGGGTGCGCTGGGGCGGCGAGGGTCTGAACTATGGCCCGGACGGCGGGCTCATGCGACACAGCCAGTCGAGTCACGACCTGGGGCGCGGTGCCCAGTGGCGCACAGAGGATGACCTCGCCCAGCAGCAAGAGGGCTGGAAGTTCCAGAACGAGCAGGGCGCACCGGATGACCGAGTGATCGATCACGGCCTGGGAGTCGACCCGTCACACGTCGCGATCGCCAAGGCACTCGACGCGATGAACCTCCAGGGCGGACACGGCGCGGACGGTCACACCCATGACCACGACCACGACCACGACCACGACCACGATCACGCTCACGATCACGCCGAGAACTCGTCCGACGACGAGGCGGGCGACGAGGCGGGCGTTGGCACCGATCGCGAGGTCATCCAGCTGAACTGGGGTGCCGACCCGGCTTCCCTCGAGCACTCGGCCGAGCGCACCGACGAGCAGATCCACAACTGGGGCGCAGGACGGGCCTGGCAGAAGGGCGACCCGATTCCCGCGCCGATCATCTCGAGCCTGCCGGTGCGGAGCCGCTCGCGCGGCCGGTGGACCGGCGACGGTATGTGATCTCGTCGGGCCAGGAGGCCTCCTGCTGAGTACGCGATTCACGTGGTACGCGAAGAAGGACATGGTGTGGAACTGCGGGTCGGGTACAAAGCATCAGCGGAGCAGTTCGGTCCGCGTGACATGGTCGAGTTCACGGTGTTGGCCGAGGAGTTGGGCCTCGACACGGTGACTGCGAGCGACCACTTCCTGCCGTGGCGGGAGAAGGGTGGCCATGCACCCTTCTCCCTGGCATGGATGGCGGCTGCGGGGGAGCGGACGAGTCGAGTCACGCTCGGCACGAGCGTGCTCACGCCCACCCTTCGCTACAACCCCGTCATCATCGCCCAGGCCTTCGCGACGATGTCGCTCCTGACGCAAGGTCGGGTCTTCCTCGGTGTGGGGACGGGCGAAGCGCTCAACGAAACGGCAACGACGGGTCGCGAATGGCCCGAGTTCCGTGAGCGCTTCGCCCGCCTGCGCGAGGCGATACGGCTCATGCGACGACTGTGGGACGAGCCAAGTGTCAGCTTCGATGGTGAGTACTACCGCACCGTCGATGCCGCAATCTTCGACAAGCCTGACCGTCCGGTTCCCGTGTACGTCGCGGCCGGAGGTCCTGTCGTGGCGAAGTACGCCGGTCGGGCCGGGGACGGGTTCATCTGCACGTCCGGGAAAGGGATGGATCTGTACGAGAAACAGCTCATCCCGGCCGTTCAGGAAGGGGCGGTCGCCGTTGGCAGAGACGTCGCGTCCGTCGACCGAATGATCGAGATCAAGCTCTCCTACGACCGGGACCCGGAGCAGGCGCTGGAGAACTGTCGTTTCTGGGCACCGCTCAGCCTGTCAGCCGAGCAGAAGCACTCGGTCGACTCTCCTGCGCAGATGGAACGCCTTGCGGACCAGTTGCCGATCGCACAGGTCGCGAAGCGCTGGATCGTCGCGAGCGATCCGGAGCAGGCCATGGAGCAGATCCAGCCCTATGTGGATGCGGGACTGAACCATCTGGTTTTCCATGGTCCCGGGCACGATCAGGAGCGGTTTCTCCACCAGTTCACTGAGGACGTCCTGCCCCGCCTGCGAAAGCTCAACTGACCCAGCCTGCCCGTCCGCGCCCTGCCAGAAGGACAGCGTGCTTGACGATTCCAGGGCGCTGCTGGAGTTCGCCGCTGTCGCGCGCCGGCCCTTCAGTCGCGGTGCCTCTCCGTCAACTCGTGCGGACACGTCGACCGGCCGAACGTCGATCAGGGCAGCGATGGACCGCCCCCATGCTGTGAGCGTCGCGTGGGAACCGAGTGCCGGATCGGACGTGCGCCCTGCAGTACTCCCCGAGGACCGGACCGCGCACTCTTCGGGCGGGGCCAGCAAGAAGTCATCGGCCGCTTCGTGGGCCACGGGTCATCTGAGATGGAATGAGAATGGAGAGCACCATGACGGCGTCGATCAATGAAATCCTGCGTGACAAGGTTGCCGGCGTGTGGGAAGGGACCTACACCGTCCTCGATCCAAACGGGAACCAACTGGAGCGCTTCGCCAGCAGGCAAGAGGGTCGGATGGAGGGGACGACGTGGACCGAACGGGTGACCTATCTGCGCGAAGGGCAGGAGCCCTACGAGCACTACTACCACGCCACCGTCGAAGGGGACCAGGTCGACTTCCACAACACCAACATGTGGGGTGAGACAAGCAGGGTCGGAGGCGAAGCCGTGATCTTCCTGTTCGGCTGGCACGAGCGCCCGGACGAGCGGATCATCGAGGTGACTCGCCCCTCTGGCGACTATCGCACCCGCGTATGGCAGCACTTCACCAAGGGTGAACTCTCCAAACTCACGATCATCGAGGAGCGCCGGGTGCCTGGCGCTGAGGCGGTGCGGTGGGATCCGGCGGACAAGAAGGTGTGAGGGGCGACCGGACCAGCGTCCTCATCTCGGGTGGGGGAACCGATCACGGTTCCCTCTGGCGGTGCATCTGGGCCCGCTCGAGGCGATGTCCACGTGCGTCGACGTCCGGCAAACGGCGTGGCAGCGACTGTCGCCAGCGTCACCAGCGGCTGGGTTGGTCAGGCCGGCAGGACGCGGCGCCGGCGACTCAAGAGGCCTGATCCCAGAAGCGTGAGCAGGGCCAGCACCTCCCACAGCAGGCGCGACGGCGCAGACGCCGGCGCCGGCGCTCGCGCCGAGGTCCGAGTGATGAAGACGGTCGCGGAGGCCGCCGCCAGAGCGGCCGCGGTTCCGGTAGACGTGGTCGGCCGCGTGGCTGTTGCCGCATCTGGGACAGATGTGCTTGACGCGACCCGGCCCGGTCCCACCCCTGCTTCACGCAGACT